>JAPVWE010000135.1 GCA_028572035.1 Desulfobacteraceae bacterium
AAAAGCATTATTTCTAAAGTGCTCTGCCAACCCACCTCAAGAAAATCACCGCCAGCCTTTTCACGGGCTCTTGCCTTCTTAAATATGGCTTCCACTGATTTTTCTATTGATTTTTGACGTTCTTGGTTCTTAGCCATGTTCAAATTCCTCTTTTTGTTTTTGATACACTATGGCTTTATACCGTTAGCCGATTGCTCCGTCCTCCCAGAAAATCTAACTCATAGTCCTCCCCAGGTAAGGGTTAAAACCAAATATCTCAAGGACTTAAGAGTATCCTGAAATCAGATAAGTAGTCAAGGATATTCCTTTATATCAAATAGGTTTGACAAATAAGGCTAAAATGGCATAGGTTCTACAAGAACAAGTGATTATATTCCCATGGAAAATTAAAGATATTTTTCTGACAGGAGTACCGACCATGACCAAAGCCCAGCTATTAGATTCCATCTATAGGCAAGTTTACCTCCCCAAAGCCAAATCCGCACAGGTGGTTAACTCCCTATTAGAGATCATTAAAAGCACGCTGGAGAATGGCGAGGATGTTCTGATTAGTGGATTTGGAAAATTTTGTGTAAAAAACAAAAGGAAGCGGACAGGGAGAAATCCTCAAACTGGTGAAGGTATTGTGCTGGGTGAAAGGAGGGTAGTGACTTTCAAGTGCTCCAGGAGGTTGAGGGATAGGATTAATGGAGAGGGGTAGGG
The DNA here is from genome assembly GCA_028572035.1 of Desulfobacteraceae bacterium. Lineage (GTDB taxonomy): Bacteria > Desulfobacterota > DSM-4660 > Desulfatiglandales > B25-G16 > JABXJZ01. The sequence continues at coordinate 703 of JAPVWE010000135.1, forward strand.
CATTGCCAGGGATAAGTCCCGTCAGGGGTTCTGGATAGAATGATGAATAAATTCGTATTATTTGACATAGACGGTACTCTCATTGACCCTGGTGGAGCTGGCAGGAGGTCTGTGAGTAAGGCCTTTTATCAGGCGTTCTCTATCAGGGATGCCTTTGCTGGCGTAACAATGGCCGGGAAGACTGATATCCAGATAATAAAAGAAGGCTTGTCTATTCATGGATTGTCTTCTGGCGATGGGGTTTTGGCTTCCATTGTGTCACAGTATATAGGGAACTTAAGAATAGAGATAAACAATAAGGGAAAGCATGTGATGCCAGGAGTGGTTGAACTGTTGAATGCCTTAAAGACAGCGAATGGTTACTGGCTTGGACTCTTAACAGGCAATATTGAGCGAGGTGCCCGGATAAAGCTCGGTGCATTCGATCTAAACAAGTATTTCCCAATTGGCGCATTTGGTGATGATAATGAAGACAGAAATAGACTTCTCCCTGTAGCTGTTGAAAAACTAAGAAAAGTGGAAAACATTGATATCAACTATAGTGATTGTATCGTCATAGGTGACACGCCCAAGGATGTGCAGTGCTCAAAGCCCTTTGGTGCGACTTCAATTGTAGTTTCGACAGGCCCTTACAGTTATGAGTCATTATTGGAAGCAGGGGCTGATTATGTCCTAAGGGACCTGTCTCATACAATGGATTTAATCGACAGATTCGGGTTGCAATAGGACAGAGTTCTGTTCGCTTCGCTCGCAATTCGAATAATGATCTTTGAATGAAGGTAAATATAGACGAACAGATTGACTAGAGGGGCATAAGACAGAGGGGGTGAAGTGATGAAAGGTAAATTCTTTTCTGCCTGTTTGTTTTCTATTATTATTTCTCTTACTCTCACTCAGGTGTGCTCTGCAAAAGAGGATCTATTAGGTCACATCACTTATTGTTCGGGAGACATCCAGGTGAAGAGGGCAAAACAGACTATATGGGCAAAAGCTGAACTAAATATGCCTGTCTGTTTTGGAGACACTATAAGAACAGGGGAAGATGGGGAAGGAGCAATAACTTATATCGATCGAAGCTTGCTCAAGATCCACTCTAATACCCGTATAACCTTAAATAGTATTATTTCCCCTGTAGAAAAGAAGAACTCAGTTCTATTGTTCTTTGGAAGAATCTGGAATAAGGTAAGCAGGAAGGTCTTGCGAAGGAAAGCCTTTGAGGTCCAGACACCAACTGCTGTCCTTGGGGTGAGAGGAACTGAATTTGAGACCGCCTCATATGAAGATGGAACTATCATAGTTCGGGTGGATTCTGGCAAAGTCGATGTGGATAATGAAATAGATCGAAGCACCCTCTCTTCAAATCAAGGCGCCCAACTCACCTTTGATACAAAAGAGATCAAAACAGAATCTGATTTCAAGCCTGAATGGGAAAGAGTTCAAAGAGATGCAAGAGAAAACCTCTTTGCGGATGGTAAAAGGTATGGTGGCTATGTATACAGTGAAATACATAAGCGAAGGGATCATTTAAGAAGCCTTGTTGATAAAGCCAATAAATTGTCAGAAGAGAAAGAAAGATGCCTATCATTAGCGAAAGAGGCCAAGACAAGAGGTGACGAGATAGACTACGAGTCATATATATCTAAGGGCAAGAAGATAAATGAGGAAATAAAAGAGTTAAATAGAAAAATCGCTTTCTACGGTAGGCGATTAGAGTGCCACTTTGGCCTTTTCTCTCACTATGGGTATCTGGCAAAACATCCTGAATTTTCAAAGAAGTTTCATGGAAAGGAATTTATATTGAAGGAGTTGGATAACATCGAAATGATCCATGCTGAATTCAATGCCATGATCGAAGAGGGGATGAAGATGTCAATGGAAGATATGGAGGATCTTATGGACGAGATGAGAAAAGGGATAGAAGAGTTCAAGAGAAAAAAGGGGATAAAAAATCGTTTTGATGAATTGAATAGAGATTCTTAGAGACTGTTTTACCCTGAGAACTTTCTAAATGGTTATTCAAAGGACCACGAATTGAGGGAATAAAATGACACAGATAGCAAAGAATGACTACATACAGATCGACAAGCTTACATTAGGAGCCTTCGATACGAACAGCTACATAATAACCTGCCGCCTAAGCGGAGATAGTGTGGTAGTGGACGCACCCGCACAAGCAGCTGAAATTCTAAAACGGTTGAAGGGAACCAATCCTCGATACATACTGATAACCCACAGTCATATGGATCATCTTGGCGCACTCTCGGAGTTAAAGTCCAGATTGAGGGTTCCCGTTGCCGTCCACCCGCAAGACGCCAAGAATCTGCCTTCACCACCGGAAATGTCTCTGGGTGACGGCGATACGGTATCCTTTGGAAATATGGAATTGAGCGTGCTTCATACGCCCGGCCACACCCCGGGTAGTGTATGTTTCTTAACAGGCAGGTATTTGATATCAGGAGATACTATTTTCACCGGTGGTCCGGGTAAGACACAGTCGCCATCAGCTTTGAGGCAAATAATCGAATCCATAACCAGCAAGATCTTTGTCTTGCCTGAAGATACTCAGATATATCCTGGCCACGGCAATTCCACCATATTAGAAAAAGAGAAGGCTGAATTTGCTGTCTTTTCCTCCCGACCCCGCGATCCTGGCCTGTGTGGGGATGTAGTTTGGCTTTCATCCTAGCCAATTCCGCTCGTTAGAGGATTGACCTACCACACGATCTCTACCCGGTGGAAGGCCTCCGCCAGGTGGAAGTCCTCTCCCTCAGCCATTGTCTTATGCCTTTGCCTCAACCGCTCTTCCAGCTCTTGTGGTGGGATGTGTCCCACCTGGCTCTTATGACATCTCAGTGCGGCCAGCTTCAGATGAAAGGTTGCGGTGATATCGGAGCGGTAGTTTACGTCCTCTGACGCCCAGAACAATATTTCCCTGACCTTATGAGGGTGGAAGCCTTCTTTCGTCAGATCGGGGTAAGAAAGGTGGTCCCTGGCATAGGGGAACACAGCGTCCAGGGTAACCTGACCGGTGATTCGATGATCTCGGTGCCAGACATAGCGCCGGTAAGGATCGGCGGTTACCACAGTCTCAGGCCCATACATCCTTATAAGGCGAACGAGCTCCTTGCGGAATTCAGGTGTATCCTCCAAACCCTGATCTGGATGGCCCAGGAATATAACCTCCCTCACTCCCAGCAACCTCGCTGCAGCTGTTTGTTCCTCTTCCCGAATTCTGACCAGCTTCCCCGGCTTCATGCTGGCATCACTGGTGCCCTTCTCTCCGTTGGTGCACACCACATACACAACCTCCTTCCCATCACTGGTCCAGCGGGCAACTGTTCCTGCAACCCCGTATTCCGCATCATCTGGGTGAGGTGTGACCACCATCACCTGAGCTGGCTTTGAATTCATCAACAAGCGTCCTTTTGACTCTAAACCCATGCGTCAACTTTTGAATGTTACTGTTATTGATATTTCCATGGTAGACGAAAGCTGCCAAGGCCAAGTGGCATAGAGAGAAGACTTACACCACGAATAGGGTATCATAGAGGGAGAGTTGAAGCAAGCCTCCGGATGAGGTGCTTCAGGTATAGGGTGCTCACTGGATAGATAG
>JAPVWE010000136.1 GCA_028572035.1 Desulfobacteraceae bacterium
GAGAACACCCTTTCCTAAAGAGATCGAGACATTCTCCGGAGTTAAATCCTGCATCAAAACCTTTCCATGGTTCTACTATATATCTGGGTGGCCAGGTTGTGGGCATCACCTTCTACACCGATGAAAGAAGAGGTACTGGAGAATAGGGGAATGGCTATGGAGTCCAGGCTGATACCAATAGGTTTTCCGGCTGTTCTAAAATGATAACCGCAACCGGATGTAACACAGCACAAGATAAATATCAGGAATAGAGCCCTGGCCAACACCTCAGGAATTGTCTTTCTTTTATCATTTGGACTTTGGGCTTGATTTGACATTTGAGCTTTGTCATTTGATATTTCTACGTGAATATCTTCATGCTTCTTTGCGGGGCAAAGGCCATCGGGGTTTCATACACCCCAAGCCCGTTTTAAGAATACAATCATACCACCAGATTAACCAGTTTTTTCTGAACAACGATTACCCTTTTTATCTCTTTCTCGCCAATAAAATGCTGGACTCTTTTATCCCTCAGGGCCTGATCCTGAATCTCCTTTTCATTCAATGAAACAGGCACCTCCATCCTGCTCCTGACCTTACCATTTACCTGAATAACAACGAGGCAACTTTCTTTCTCAAGGGCCTCTTCCCTGTATGGCGGCCATGAAACAGTTGCCAGGCTCTGGCTATGACCAAGGATCTCCCATAGCTCCTCTGTAATATGAGGGACTACAGGATGCAAGAGTATTACCATGGTGTCCACTGCCTCTCTTATAACAGAGCGGGCAACCTCAGAGATCTCTCTGTTATTATTGAGAAATTGATTTATCGTATTGAACAGTTCCATAATTGCACTGATGGCAGTATTAAAATGGAACCTCTCCTCTATATCCTCTGTCACCTTTTTTATAGTCTGGTGTGTCTTACGCTGGATGTCTCTTAGATCAGGCGAAAGGGGTTGAATGCCATCGTAGGGCTTTCCATTGGACAGGAGTTCCCTGTTTTCAACAACCAGACGCCAGACCCTGTTGAGAAATCTCCAGGCGCCTTCTACACCCTCATCACTCCATTCAAGGTCCCTCTCAGGAGGGGATGCAAACAAACAGAACATCCTGACTGTGTCTGCGCCATATCGATCAATAAGTTTCTGGGGGTCAATCACATTCTTGGTTGATTTGGACATCTTAACAGAACCGCCGATCTCTGCATCTTTACCGCAGTCAATACATCTGCCTTCCTTTATCTCCTCGGGGTAAAGATAACCATGCTCTCTACACCTAAAGGTCTCTTTGCATACCATCCCCTGGGTCAGGAGATTGGTAAAGGGCTCGTCTATGTCCAGATATCCCATTTCCCTGAGGACCTTTGTGTAGAACCGGGAATACAGAAGGTGCAATATGGCATGCTCAATGCCGCCTATATATTGATCCACAGGCATCCAGTAGGCAACCTTTTCCTTATCAAAGGGACCATTCTCATACCTGGGAGATGCAAATCTGTCAAAGTACCACGATGACTCAACAAAGGTATCCATGGTATCTGTCTCCCTTCGTGCCAACTCCCCGCAACAAGGGCATTTCGTTTCATAAAAAGACGCCTCATATGGAAGCGGTGATCTGCCCCCTTCTTTGAGTTCGAGATCAAGGGGGAGTAACACTGGGAGTTGATCCTCAGGAACTGGAACCACGCCACACTGCGGGCAATAAATAACAGGTATAGGCGCACCCCAGTATCTCTGTCTGCTAATTCCCCAGTCTTTCAGGCGAAAACTTACTTCTCTTTTGCCCATTCCCTTTGATTCCAGATAATCAGCGATTCTTTCCAAGGCCTCCATATTTGGCATCCCATTAAATGGACCGGAGTTGACTAAAATCCCTTCATCAATATAGGCCTCGGTCATTTCCTCCTCGGTCAGCTCTCTATCCTCTGGTCTGATAACAATCCTGAGGGGCAAACCATACTTCTTGGCAAATTCAAAGTCCCTCTGATCATGGGTAGGAACTGCCATAATCGCACCTGTTCCATATTCATAGAGGACGAAATTGGCCACATAGATAGGCATCTCTTCCTCTGTCAGAGGATTCAGACAATACCTTCCTGTGAATACCCCTTCTTTGACCGCAAAATCAGCTGTCCTCATAAAGGTATCTACCTTGAGTGTTTTTTCGACAAATTCCGCCACCTCCTCTTCTTTATCGCTGCCCTTTGTTAATTCCTTGACAAGGGGATGCTCTGGCGCAAAACAGAGAAAGGTTGCACCAAAAACCGTGTCCTGCCTGGTTGTAAAGACCTCGATAACATGATCTGCATCAACTACAGGAAAACGAATAATGGCCCCATGACTCTCTCCTATCCAATTCCTCTGCATGGTAAGGACCTTCTCTGGCCAACCTGGAAGTCTATCGCAGTACTCAAGCAATTCCCTGGCATAATCTGTGATCTTGAGAAACCAGCTATCCATCTCCTTCAAGACAACCTCCTGATCAAGATGTCTCCAGCAGCATCCGTCCACAACCTGTTCATTGGCCAACACTGTCTGACAGAGCTCACACCAGTTAACGTAGGTCTTCTTCTTATATGCCAGGCCTTTCTTAAACATCTTTAGAAAGATAAGTTGCTCCCAGCAATAATATTCAGCCCTACAGGTCGCCAATTCCCGATCCCAATCATAGCTAAACCCCATCCTCTGGAGCTGGGCCCTCATATAGTCTATGTTCTCATATGTCCATTTGGCCGGGTGTGTGTTATTCTCAATAGCAGCATTCTCAGCTGGCATACCAAACGCATCCCAGCCCATCGGATGAAGGACATTAAATCCACTCATCCGCTTGTATCGTGCAACTACATCTCCGATAGCATAATTTCTAACATGCCCCATATGTATCTTGCCAGAGGGGTACGGATACATCTCAAGCAAATAGTACTTTTTCTTTGTTCTGTCTTCGGTAACCTTAAAGTAACCTTTCCTTTCCCAGAATGACTGCCACCTGACCTCTATTGCATGAGGATCATACTTTTTCATTTACTGAACCTCTACTGTCATCAATTACTATAGTGCAATCTGCCGCAGACGAATCGAGATATCTCCTTAACTCCTGACCTAAAGACTGTAAGTCTGCAAGAAACCGTTCCTCAATGGAAAAAAAGACCTTTACTGAAAAATCAGCCACACCCCTTTCACTCATAGAATAGTATTCGACAAGATTACGTATAGTAGATTTTATCAATTCCGCGTAATCTGTTTTCATCTCTTCAATCCAGGGCACCATAATGCCAAATTCATGTAATTTAAGTCTCTCAAGGGTTGATGACACGTTCCTCGTAACAGAGGATAGGGTCTCGGATGAAAAACTGCTGATCGGCCCTAAACCAACAAATAACAGTTTGTCGGCCTTAATCCTTTCCTGAGAGGCAACGAGCAAGAGTTCACCTCGCTTTCCTGTAAGGAAATGTGTATCTATTAGCTGGGTTAAAGAGCCGGCTAACTTCTCATTGAGCCTGGAAAGGTATCCTGTAAGGAGGGAATCATCTTCAAATACGAAGGCAACCACAGCCTGACACCATAGCTGATCTAAACATCTGTGGGTCAGCCTTAAATCCAATCTCATCCTTTAGGTGCATTAAAGTATGCGTTAGACTGTTAAAGATTTTTGAGAATCAAGGTTCAAGGTGCTATAAATCTTATCCAATATGCCGTTAATAAAGGCACCCGATTCCTCAGTTCCGAATTTTTTTCCCAGATCCACTGCCTCATTAATAGTAACCTTCGGCGGGATATCATCCCTGTATAAAAACTCATATACAGCCAATCTCAAAATGGAGCGGTCAACTCTTGCTATCCTTTCCAATCGCCAGTTCTTTGAGGCCTTACGTATCAAACTATCTAACTCTTTGAGATGGCCACAAACCCCTAGTAAAAGTTCCTCAGAAAAGGGCTTAACATCTTCAGAGACCCCAAAGTTATTGCAGATCAAAGCAACGACTGTTGCAGGATCATCACTTGAAAACTCAAGATGAAAAAGAACCTTTATTGCGAGCTCCCTCGAGCGCCTTCTCTTTCCCATAGTCTTCTACTGTAGCCCGGGAGATATTTCTGTTGAGCAGGCATCCAGCTATTCTGCCTGTGCTCCGCACCTGGCAGACTGATCGCTTACTCTGCCTATATCAAGGGGTAACCTAATCGAGGGCCTTAGACAGATTGACCATCTCCATGGCCGAGACAGCGGCATCCCAACCCTTGTTTCCACTCTTTGCGCCAGCCCTTTCAATCGCCTGCTCTAAGGTATCAGTGGTTATCACTCCAAATGCAACCGGAATCTGGCTTTCAAGGGCGAC
>JAPVWE010000137.1 GCA_028572035.1 Desulfobacteraceae bacterium
GAGGCGGCCGAACTGGTCCTTTCCCACAGGATGCGCAGGAAACCCTTTGAAGAGCAGACCGATTACCAGGATAAACTGGATGAGTCCCTTAATAAACAGAAAGAAAAACAGCAAGAAAAAGAACAAGAACAAAAAGAGCAACCTGAACACAGCGAACATAAAGAACAACCCGAGCAGACCGAACAAAATAGTGAGGATGATGAGGATAAACAGGAAGTGCCAGATACCTCGTCTGAGACTACCTTCGAAACCGGTGAAACCTATCAGGTAAAACACCTGTCTCCTGAGCATGACAAAATGAACAGGAAAGGCTCTGGGCGGCGTACCAAGACACGGACAGACTCCAGATCAGGCAGGTATGTGAAAAGTACGATCCCGCATGAGAAGACCTCAGATATTGCCTTTGATGCTACTTTCAGGGCGGCAGCCCCCCACCAGCTTAACAGGGAAAAGGACGGAAAAGCCATTGCCATACTTCAACCTGATATCAGGGAAAAGGTGCGCGAGAAGAAGATCGGTAATACGATCCTGTTTGTTGTGGACGCCAGCGGTTCAATGGGCGCACAGCAGCGCATGTCGGCCGCTAAAGGTGCAATCTTGTCCCTGCTTATCGATGCTTACCAGAAACGTGATCGGGTGGGACTTATAGCGTTCAAGAGTGATAGTGCCGAGCTTATACTCCCGCCTACATCCAGTGTTGAGCTTGCCAGGAAGTACCTGCAGAACCTGCCAACAGGCGGCAAGACCCCGCTGCCCCATGGGCTCATGAAAGGATATGAGGTTATACAATCAGAACTCAGGCGTGATCCTGATGCATACCCGTTTTTCATCCTGATATCGGACGGCAGGGCAAACGTATGCCTGCATGGAGAATCAGCACTGGAAGAGACTTTAGAGATTGCATCTCATATTAAAGCAGAGGGCATACACTCTACTGTGATAGATACAGAGGTCGGAGCTATCAGATTCGGATTTGCACGTCAGATCTCGGATGCGTTGGGAGCCAGGCATCTAAAACTTGAGGATCTAAGGTCTGACTCGATAGTGAATGCGGTGAAATTTTCTACGGGTATGTGAACAATACTATGAATTTAAAGGGATTGAACAAAGAAGGAGTTTTTAAAAATTGAAGCGAGTATATCAGAAATTGCACAATGTCCGGAGAATTCAGAAATCATTATCCATGGAGGTCTTAACGATGAAAAGTGCTATTATTTTCCTTCTTCTGATAGCATCCTGTTTATTTGCAGGATGCATATCAGACAGCAGCGGCGTTGAAGAAACCATTTCCCATCCGGATCAGGAACTGGTAGTTCCCCTGGGAGATAGGGAGATTACTATGGATCCTCTTGGCACTTCAACTTCATGGCATATTCGCCCACTGATTTTTGAGACCTTGGTGGTGGCAGATATTGAGGGTTACCATCCAGCCCTTGCAACCTCATGGAATGTATCGCAGGACGGCAGGACATGGACATTCTATCTGCGGGAGGGAGTTAAATTCCACGATAACACACCATTCGATGCGTCTAACGTAAATTACTCTATTTATAGATCCATAGAGACTGGTAAACCTTACAGATTTAAAGTGGAATCCATACAAATACCGGATAATCATACTCTAGTCATCACCCTGAAGGAGCCTTATGGTCCCTTCCTTGATGATATGGGCTCTACCTGGATGGTAAGCCCCGGATGCTATGATAATGAGGGAAAATTTAAAGAGGCGATTGGCACAGGCCCATTTATCCCGGTTACATACTCCAAACAAGAAGTTGTGTTCAAATCGAACCCGGACTACTGGGACGGCGCTCCCATAATCAAAAAGGTGACTGTTAAAGTAATTCCTGATGCAACTACCCAGATTATGGCGCTTGAGGCAGGGGAGTTGGATATTGTCGGTGCAGATCAATCCGGAGCAGGCTACTCTTATCTTAAGAGGTTTGAAGATGACCCGAGGTTTGTTATCTATAAAAAAAACCAATCCCAGATCGAGTTTCTCGGATTCAACTTAGATAGCGAATTTTTCAGCGACAAGAATGTGAGGGAAGCTATAAACTATGGTATTGACAGGCAGGCAATAATCAATTCAATTCTTGAAGGATACGGCATACCCGCCAAGGGACCAATAGGTCATGATTCATCCATTCCATGGACAAATACAAAGATCGAGGGTTACTCTCATAATCCTGAAATGGCCGCTAAGCTTCTGAAAGATGCGGGATGGGAGGATAAAGACAACGACGGGGTTCTGGAAAAGGAGGGCAAGCGCTTTGAAGTCACACTTATTCATTCCGGTCACCGCTCCTTTAATGGTGCTATGACAGAGATCATCCAGGCCCAGCTTGCAAAGCTCGGAATAAAAATAAATATCATGACGGTTGAACGCGGTGCCTTCTCAAGTACGTTACATAAAAAAGACTTTGATATGGCTGTGATTCCAAATTATGGAAAGGGGGAGACCGACCCGTACACCTATCTATTCTTGTTCTTCCATTCAAAGGGAATGTATCACATCATGGAAAACGAGACATTCGATCGCCTCTATTACCAGTCTATGAGCACGGTAGACCCTGATAAGCGAAAAGTCATCTATGACCAGATGCAGGACGTGATCATGGAGGAGTGCGTGGCAGCATTTCTGATGCACCCCGGTAAAACGGGTATTGCAAAGAAAGGACTAAACGATTTTGAGTTAAAATACGGATTTGGTGGATTTAAAACATTGAAAAAAGCATACTGGAGTGATTAAATATGAAAATTGGCGGAATACTAACAGCCTATGGCCCCAGCCGCGGGCTGATGATTAAAAGTTACAGCGGCGCTATTGAAAGCCTGAAGAAAAAAGGATACCATATAGAAGCACGGTTTGAAAACTTTCTGGAAGAACAGGCACCCACAACGGTGCCTCAAGACCTCATGGAATGGTTTGAAAAGGACGCAGATGTGGTGCTACTTAACATCCCTGCTGACTATGGGGGAATTTTTGCAGATATCGAGGAATTAAAGAAGCGCACATCAAAACCTATAATTCCACTCTCCCCCATGTGCGCTGCTCTCGGTACAATATCCCCAAAACAGTTGAAGGTCTTCTGGGATTACCAGAGTTTTGGCGGCACAGAAAATATAGGGAATCTTCTGCTGTGCGCGGGAAAGGCTGCCGGCATAATCAGCCAGGAAGTACCTCCTCCGGTAGAGGTACCATCCTCCGGGATATATCACCCGGATGCAGGGAAAGTCTTCACAGACCTTGACAGGTATTTCGAATGGTATTCAAAGAATAAAAAAGGTGTATATAGGAATAGGACTGTGGGGCTACTCTTTCCAAATATATTTTATGTGGAAGATTCGCTTGGAGTGTACGATGCCCTTATACGAAAGCTGGAAGAGAAAGGCTTGGGGGTAATCTGTGTATTCCATGATAAGATGGGAGGCGGCAAGAACTCGGATGAGATCATCCGCGAATATTTCATAAAAGATGGAAAAGCAGTGGTAGATGCTGCGATCTTTTATGCCGCTTTTTTCCTCAACCCTATGAGGGGTGAAGGTGGAAGCATAGAACAGGAAATGCCAAACGTCCTGAACGAGCTCAATGTCCCGTGTCTGAAGATGATCCACTCTGTTCAGACCCCGCAGGAATGGAGAGACAATCCGGAAGGTCTCAGTATACCCCAGATCATAATCAGCGTTACACTGCCTGAATTTGACGGGCTCATAGAGCCGACCATAATCGGGACATCAGAAAAGAAGATCGATCCTGTGACCGGTGCCGAGATCCAGGATCCTGTGCCCATCGATGAGCAGATAGACATGCTTGCATGCCGGGTGGAAAAATGGATCGAACTTGCAAGAAAGCCCAATTCTGAAAAAAAGGTTGCCATAATCTTTCACAATTCCCCTTGCAAAAGTGGAGTTGAAGCTTCAGTAGGTGCCGGTTTTGGACTTGATACCTTAGAAAGCGTCTCAATAGTCTTAAAGAGGCTGAAAAAGGAAGGATACAGGGTTGACTGGGTACCGGAAAATGGTGAAGAACTCATTAATACCATTATGGAGAAAAAAGCCATAAGCGAGTTCAGGTGGACCCCTTTGAGCGAAATAATCAAAAAGGGAGGTGCTGCCGGATTCGTTCCTCTTGAGACCTATGAAAAATGGATATACGAACTTCCGGAAGATGCCAGGGATAAGATATTTGACGGCTGGGGCAACCCCTTCGAGAACGGTCCGGACAGCATGGAAGATGTAGATAAAATGAGTC
>JAPVWE010000138.1 GCA_028572035.1 Desulfobacteraceae bacterium
AGACAGGCACGCTGTTTGATGGGGAGTTCTCCAAGGAATGCCTTTCGGGATAGCTCAGCAGTGGTTCCATATCCAAATTCCTTGTCATTGAGGGATTCCTCTTTATCGGCCTTATCTCTCCAGATGGTTTTCTCAGTTTCCTTGGTCATGGTGGAGCCTTGAATGGGGGTGAGATAGTTATACCCTACATAGACGGTTTTTTCAACCTGTCTGCACTACATGTGTACCTATGAAAGTATAGTTTTGTTTCAGTTCTTAGTCAACAGCAAAAAGCTCCACAGTCATGAAAGGCCCTGTTGACATAATCTCTTATACAGGATAAATTTATTGTATAGGAATTTCCTTTTTGGACGCAGATTAATCCGCCTGTGGCGGATAAACGCAGATTGCCAAGATTTTAAATGTATAGTATAGGAAATCCCATTTTTCACCCCGTCCCAAACCCTCCCCCTTGTCGTAAATCCCGCCTTCGGGGAAGGGGGAGGGCAGGGTGGGGGTGGTAACTTGGAGGCACTTTAGGCACTTTTTGACTTTAGGCACTTGAAATGCGCTTTATAGCCGACTTTCATATTCATTCTCATTATTCCATTGCCACAAGCAGTAGCCTTACCCCGGAAAACTTGGAGCTGTGGGCACGCCGCAAGGGAATCCAACTCATTGGAACTGGTGATGTATTTCATCCTGGCTGGTATGAAGATCTGAAAGAGAGGCTGATGCCAGCAGAAGATGGCCTATATAGACTCAAAGATGAATATCGCATAAAGAAAGACCACCTCTTTCCTGCAACTCCACAACCAGTCAGGTTTATTCTTTCTGGAGAGATAAGCAGCATATATAAGAGAAAGGGTAGGGTCAGAAAGGTGCATAATCTTATTTTATCTTCCTCATTTGCTACAGTAAGAAAGATACAGAGTAGGTTAGAGACAGTGGGAAATATCAGGTCTGATGGAAGGCCCATACTTGGGATCCCCTCGAGGGATCTGTTAGAGATAGCCTTGGAGGCAGGCAGTGACACCGTTCTTATTCCTGCCCATATATGGACCCCGTGGTTTTCTGTGCTTGGTGCAAAGAGTGGCTATGATACTATTGAAGAATGTTTTGATGATCTTACCCCTCAAATCTTTGCAGTTGAGACGGGGCTCTCATCTGATCCACCTATGAACTGGCTCTGTTCATTTTTGGATCGATATACCCTTATCTCCAACTCGGACGCTCACTCGCCGGAAAGACTGGGGAGGGAGGCCAATCTCTTTGATGCAGACCTTTCTTATTCAAGTATAATTGGCGCAATGAAAGGAGATAACTCACATACATTCTTAGGTACGATAGAATTCTTTCCCCAGGAAGGGAAATATCATTTGGACGGACACAGGAAGTGTGGCATTTGCTGGACACCCCAGGAAACGGCAAAACACAATGAAATCTGTCCCGTATGTGGTAGAAAGGTAACGGTAGGGGTATTAAGTAGGGTTATGCAGCTTGCCGATAGAGTGGATCCGGACTTAAGGCCCAACAGACACCTGTTTTATTCTCTTACGCCGCTAAAGAATCTTATCGCAGAGATCAAAGGTGTTGGTGCAAACAGCAAACAAGTAAATGAACACTACGAACACCTTTTAAGAAAGGGGGGGGCGGAATTTTCTATCCTCCTCGGTCTTTCCTATGACCAGATTAGGGAGATTGGGGGTGAGATACTCCTGGAGGGTATCAGAAGGCTCAGGAACAGGGAGGTTCACATTGAGGAGGGATATGATGGCAAATTTGGCGAGATAAAGGCATTCACCCCAGGAGAGATTCGGTCTCTCTCATCCCAGATATCCTTTCTTGGCCAGTCATACAAGAGGGCTGACAGGAGGGGAATAGGGGCAGATGATTTGCATACAAGAATCCATCAAAAAAGAGATGCAGTTGTTCCAGAGGCAAGCGGGGGGCGATTGCATGAGAATACGTATGGGCTCACCATGAATCCCGTACAAACGATTGCGGTAAATCACCTTAAAGGCCCTTGCCTGATTTTGGCAGGGCCTGGAACTGGAAAGACATTCACTTTGACAATGAGGATCATAAGGCTTGTCAAACGGTGGGGAGTCGATCCTGCCACTATTCTGGCTATTACCTTTACCAATAAGGCAGCAGAGGAGATGAAAAAGAGGATAAGAACTGCCTTTGAGGATGAAAGGATAACAAAAGAGATTACCATCACCACATTTCACTCCTTTGGCATGTCTCTGCTAAGAGAGCATGCTCACAGGTTTGGGAGATCGTCAGAGTTCGCTATCTTTGGCGATGATGAAAAGGGCTATATTCTTAAATCATTTCTGGGCATAAAGAACAGGGACCTTCGTAAGGTTTCAGAAGAGATACGGTTAGCAAAAAACAGGATGCAAACCCCTTCAGAGCTCGAGGATGATAAGCTGGCAAACCTCTATACTGGCTATGAAGATAAGTTAAAGATGGAGGATGCCTTTGACATTGATGATCTTGTGGTTTATCCTGTCAGGGTCCTTAGAGATAACAGTGACATAGGGGAAGTAATACGAGGTAGATATCCATGGATGTGCATAGACGAATATCAGGACATAAATTGTGCCCAATACAATCTAATCAGGCTTCTCGCACCTGAGAAGGATTCTAATATCTTTGCCATTGGTGACCCTGATCAGGCCATTTATGGCTTTAGAGGAGCCGACATCACCTTTATTCAGCGATTTAAGGATGATTATCCAACTGCGGCAATCTATGAGCTTACGACATCTTACCGGTGTTCAAAGACAATCCTTGAGGCCTCTGCTCAGGTTGTCAGGTCCCCGGGAAGAAATGATGTATTGGAGGGATTGGAGGAAGGTGTATCAATAAATATCCAGGAGTATTCCACGGCCAGAAGCGAGGCAGAGTTTGTAGCCAGGACTATAGAAAAACTGATGGGAGGGATTAGGTTTTTCTCTTTTGATAGCCAGATTGCCGATGGCAGTGAGGAAAGTGAGGCAACCTCATTTTCTGATTTTGGAGTCTTGTTCAGGCTTTCAAGAATGGCCCCAGATATTATTAAGGCCATGAATGATCATGGTATTCCCTTTCAACTTGTCGGGGAAGAGCCTTTCTTCAGGAGTGAGCCTGTTAGCACAATTATAGATATCCTCCGGTTGATATCAATGCCCTCAAACAAGGTATTGATTCAAAGAGTTAAGGAAAAACAGATAAGAGGATTATCTGAATCTTCCCTCTTGGAAATAAAGGAGAGTAGAAATATACGCTCGGTAGAGCAATATATCAGGGAAATAACAAAGACATTTCTCCCGGACATCATGGTTTCACACAAAGGTGCCATTGAAAGACTCCTTTCTATATCCAAACAATATGGCCATGATCTCTCCTCATTTCTCTCCTTAATACAATTGGGGAGCCCTGCTGATACCTACAATGCGTCAGCAGAACAGGTTGCCCTCATGACAATCCATGCAGCAAAGGGCCTGGAGTTTTCATACGTTTTTATTATAGGGTGCGAAGATGGTCTCTTGCCTTACACTATATTTACCCCGTTAGAAAGAAAGCCTCGCCATTTATGCCGGGGTGAAAATACTAGTAAATTTGGGAGGGGTTTAAAGCACGATCAAGATTTTCTAACAGGGTTGACAAAAGGTGATTCTGATATAGAAGAGGAAAGACGGCTTTTGTATGTGGGTATGACGAGGGCCAAGAAGATGCTTTTCTTAACCCATGCAAGAAAAAGAAATCTTTTTGGTAACCAATTGAATCTGCCTATTTCCCCCTTTCTGGACAATATTAGAGAGGAGTTGATCAAAAGGGGCAAATCAGAAAACGGGAAAAAGAAGGCAAGGGATAAGCAGCTGTCCCTATTCCACCGTTCCTAAAGTGATAATAGTTCACCGCAGAGACGCAAAGGACGCTGAGGTTTAGTTGTTTTTTGCTTTCCGCTGAGAGGGCGGAAAACAAAAAGACTCATCCATGGTGGGGATAGAAACTCTTTAGATATTTACCATTCATTACGAACATCTGACTAAGGCTGCAAACGTCAAATGGTCCTATCGTCCCGCTTTCAGCGGGTCTGAGCAATTTTCCTTTGCCGTCCTCTCAACGGCAAAGGAAAAATTATTCATCTCTGCGCCCTCTGCGGCTCTGCGGTGAGAAATAAAACGAGACCATGGGGAGTAATAGCCGCTTACCCCCGAACGGGTACCTCATCGATAGGCAGGACAGGCTATCCGGCGCTGAGAA
>JAPVWE010000139.1 GCA_028572035.1 Desulfobacteraceae bacterium
AACAAGAGAGATATGGGTCTGAACAAGAGATACCTTTTCTGTCCTATCTGGAAGACAGGCTGGATCCAAAAGATCATCAATCATAGAATGCATTGGTACAGTATGTTCCCCTCGTTTTGAGCATACTAAAGAGCTATTGAAGATGGGTCAAGGATAAAGTTAGGGAACTATATTGACTTTATTATTGATCTAATCTAAAAAAAGTGACTAAAGTTATAAGTGCCTAAAGTGAGCTAAAGTGAACCCAACAAACCCAAAGATAACTGAGGCAGCTAATTTTCTGAGGGAGAGGATAAAAAAGGAACCTCTCATCGGGATGATAACAGGTACCGGTCTTGCACAACTCACTGATACCATGGATATCGATCAAACTATTCCCTATGAGCAGATCCCTTATTTCCCAAAATCAACCGTTGCCGGCCATGCTGGTATCCTTCTCTCTGGCAGCATAGCAGGGAAGTCCATTGTTGCGATGCAGGGAAGATTTCATATCTATGAGGGATATACCGTTAGAGAAATTACATTTCCAGTCAGGGTCATGGCAAGCTTAGGCGTAAAGTATCTTTTTATTTCAAGCGCAGCTGGTGGATTAAATCCCGATTTTAAACCTGGAGAATTGATGCTGGTTACCGATCACATAAACCTAACCGGCAATAATCCCCTTATCGGAAGAAATTCAGAGGAATCTGGATTGGCTTTTATTGATATGACGTCTGCCTACAATAAGGATCTGATAGCCTTGGCCAGGGAAAAGGCAGTGGAAGAAGGGATTACTTTGAATCAGGGTGTCTACGTGGGCATAACAGGGCCAAGCCTTGAAACGCCTGCTGAAACAAGATTCTTAAGGAGCATCGGCAGTGATGCAGTAGGGATGTCAACAGTTAATGAGGTTATCGAAGCAGTCTATTCCGGATTGAAGGTATTGACAATTGTAGTTATCACTAATACTAACCTTCCTGACTGCATGAAGGCCACCTCAATTGAAGAGGTGATTGCTAATGCCAGAAAGGCATCCCCATCCTTAACAAGATTACTCACGAAAATCATCAAGGATTTAGAAAAATGACCAAGGCAGACATCTTAGTTCATAATGGCACTATCCTTACCATGGACGATCAGAACAGGATTGTCCCCGATGGTCTTTTAGCCATATCAGGAAACACGATACGTTATATAGGCCAACCTGCTCGCAATGCTTCGCAACGCGAGCCAGGCGGGGCTGAAAAAGGTTCAGTAAGCGCACAAAAAGAACTTGATGCAGAAGGTGGCCTGATACTTCCTGGTCTTATCAACAGCCATACCCATGCAGCTATGACCCTTTTCAGGGGTTTAGCCGATGATCTTCCCCTTATGCAGTGGCTGAATAACTACATTTTTCCTGCTGAAAGTAAGATGGATGCCGATTTCGTTAGGGTCGGAACCCTTCTGGCATGTGCGGAGATGATAATGTCCGGAACTACGACCTTCTGTGACATGTACCTCTTTGAGGAAGAAGTGGCCAGGGCTGCTCAGGAGGCTGGGATGAGATGCCTGGTTGGAGAAGTCATCTACGATTTCCCCTCGCCAAACTATGGAGAAATAGAAAAAGGATTTATCTATACAGAGGCGCTGATTGAAAGATGGAGAGAAGATCCTCTTGTAAATATAGCAGTTGAACCACATTCTTTATTCACCTGTGGAGAGGAGCTTTTGCTCAAAGCTAACGATATAGCCCTTGGAAAAGATGTCCCTCTCATTCTTCACCTGGCAGAAACAAAGGAAGAATTAGAGGAGATTGAAAAAAGATACGGGAAAAGACCTGTTCAACACCTAAAGGATCTTGGTCTTTTGGGCCCCCATCTTATTGCAGACCACTGCGTCCATATCAACAAATCCGAGATCGCGTTACTTGCAGATAGTAAAGTACGTGTAGTCCATAATCCGGAAAGCAATATGAAACTTGCATCGGGTATATCCCCTGTTCCTGAGATGATAGCAAAAGGCATAACGGTGGGTCTGGGTACTGACGGATGTGCCTCAAATAACAACCTTGATCTTTTTGGTGAGATGGACATGGCTGCAAAACTACATAAGGCAAACAAGCTCGACCCAACCGTAATGGATGCCCAAACTGTCACCAAGATGGCGACGATAGATGGCGCCAGAGCCCTTGGACTTGAGGGAATAACTGGATCATTAGAGGTAGGCAAGAGGGCTGATCTGATAGTGATTGACATTAATAAACCCCACCTTATCCCCATGTACAACCCCTATTCCCATCTTGTTTATGCTGCTCGTGGCCATGATGTGAAACATTCCATTATAGATGGGAATCTTGTTATGGAGGATAGAAGACTTCTTACCCTGGATGTTGAGGATATTATAGAGAAATCAAAGGAAAAATCTAGAAAGGTAAAGGAATGGGTGAAATAGTCGCACGGCTATTGATCCGTTGGGCAAGACTGTCTTGTTATAATCCACATGATAAGGGCATAGGATTGAGAGATGGCAACAGGTGCAATCCAGAGAAAGGCTATAGAACCATGTCTTTCTAAAGAGACTGCCAGGTTTACGATATAGACTACCGGTTCCATAACCATCACAAGGAAACCAACAATCAATAACGTTGCTATTTCAAATTCATGATGTTTTTCCCCAAGATACCTGTTTTCAAAATCTCTGATGATTGGTTTAACAAGTGAGGTGATATGGACAATTGCGGTGCCACCCAGGAATCCGAAAAGTGCGGCCTTAGCCACCCTTATAAGTTTATTGCTGAAATCTCCTTCCATTGATCTTCCGTAACTGTTCGGCCACAAAGACACCAAGGCACCAATCCCAATTTTCAATTGTCAATTTTCAATTCTTTGTGCCTTCGTGGCTATCTGTGGCTCAGAAATGATGGTATTCCTTTTACCTCTTTCGCCTTGGTAACTCCCCTGATTATTGCCTTTATCAGGGTTCTTTCAGCCATCAATCCCACCGTATGGCAATCAACCTCAATCTGACCAGATGCAAGTGCAAAAACAACGTCACCATCATATATGGTTTGTCCAGGGCTGACAGCCTTTGCCATACCAAGGCTGGCCATCTTTGCCACAGTCGAGGCACCTTGTTTGGTTAGTTTTGCATTGGTAACAATTACACCAATTGTGGTATTCTGAAATACTGAGACAGGCCGTTGAACCCCTTTTCTCATCAGTTCTGCTGTATCTGCAAATTCCTTACTATCTTTACCCTTCCTGGCTCCAGCCAGGATCTCTCCGGTAAAAGGGTCTTTTACATCGCCAAAGGCATTTACCACTGCTAACGCCCCTACTATTAAACCACTATCAAGTCTATCCGCTGCGATACCTACCCCACCCTTCATTGCCTGCTCAATCCCATAAAACTTGCCCACTGTTGCCCCAGTCCCTGCCCCTACAGAGCCTTCAGCAACCTTTCCAACAGTTGCCTTTTGGCATGCCAGATAGCCCATATCCTTGTCAGGTCTTCTCTTGGCCGAGCCCACTCTGAGGTCAAAGATTGCAGCAGTCGGGACAATGGGAATCCGCGCTATCCCAACATCAAATCCACTACCCTTCTCTTCGAGGTAGCTCATTACACCTGAGGCGGCATCAAGTCCAAAGGCGCTGCCACCCGCGATGCAGATTGCATGTACCTCTGGTACAATATGAGAGGGACTCAGGGCATCAATCTGCCGTGTGCTTGAGGCAAATCCACTAATAGTAACTCCACCGGTCATGCCAGAGGGAGTAAGTATAACTGTAACCCCAGTTAACCCCTCAAAATCTGAGGCATGACCAACAGAAACTCCCTCAATATCTGTAATACTAACCGTCATTGTCTTTTATCCTATTTTCCATTTAAATTTTAGACATAATTTCCATTTTTATCAATATCCGGTTTCCGCTCCGCTGGAGGTACTAACCACTCCCACCAGGGGCAAGGATAATCAACGGCCCTACCCTACTCTGTATAATATTGCAGATACCATTGATATAGGCAAATAAAACCTTTCTTCTGTACGTGTTCTTTGGTAGATAGATGTAACTACTCAGGTTCAAAGTTCCGGGTTCACGGTTCAATGGTTGTTTGTTTAACTTTGTACCGTTAAACCCGGGTTTTTCCTGAGCCAGTTGAGGGCTCTCCGCATGTACAATGGTTCGGTTCGGGTTGAACCCCTGAACAGTGAACCTTGAACCTGACAACCTGGGTAGTT
>JAPVWE010000140.1 GCA_028572035.1 Desulfobacteraceae bacterium
ATTTTGAAACCTGTCCGCTAAAGGTAAAATCTCCATAGAAGGTTTGTATGATCTAATCCCAACCATTGCAACCACATATTTCAAGATGCATTCCTGCATCTGAAGAAAACCAAATCTTGTTTAATCGCGATGGAACTCAACAACTATTTTCCGTGAAGAATGTCCATCCATCGAATGGCTTCTGAGTCACTTGCCTTACCCAGATAAACCTGGGTTGTCTTCACATTCTGATGGCGTAGCAATATCTTTGAGATGATCTCAAGGGGTACCCCATTGCGGCTGGCGAAGGTCGCCGAGTGTCGCCTCAGATCATGGGGATTCAGTTTTATGAAGCGGGACGCCCTTAAAAAACTAAGAAAGTTATTCGATCAACTGATAATTTTTATCCCTGGCAATAGCCTCTCCCCTCTCCACCGCGTATCCAACCGCTGGAACACTGATTCCCAGATGCCTGGCCAATTCTGTGAGCGAGATGCCCAATTCTCGGACGGCCCAAAAGCAAAGAAGACCCCTGACCTTGACTTTCTTTGGCTGTTTACGTTTTGAAAAAATGTCATCTGGGTTTGCAATGAGCACCCATCCATAACAGGCCGTCTGGGTCTCAGGCAGGAGATTTGCAAGGCGCTCAAGAAAATCTTCGCGATCTTTATTTTCTCTGAATACCTTTCGACGCTCTATCCCCCTGATCATGAAGCGATGCAAAATACCGGGTGCCCGCCCGCCACCGTAAACCTCAGGCGAGTTTCCGATTCTCCGGAACTCGGAAGCGGGCGGGAGCGAAGCAAGCTAAGTTCTA
This sequence comes from Desulfobacteraceae bacterium, assembly GCA_028572035.1. Lineage (GTDB taxonomy): Bacteria > Desulfobacterota > DSM-4660 > Desulfatiglandales > B25-G16 > JABXJZ01. The sequence goes on from JAPVWE010000140.1 coordinate 797, forward strand.
TTTGAGATGTGACCCTAAGCCTTTCACTAACCTCACTTCCTCAGGTGCCTGATTGAAAGGCTGTCATTGCCTCGTCAATAAGTTCTTTTTCCTGGCCAAAATACCTGGGTGAAAAATGAAAAGGTGTTAGCTCCTTGACCCTTGCCCTTGCACCTATGAGACCAGCTTCTCTGGCAGTTAAGTGGTACTTTCTTTGTGCCACATCTCTGTCTTTATCTAGAAAGGGGGCCTCAATAAATAGATGGTTTGACTCCAGGGCTAAATTGACAGCTTTTTCTATGTTTTCAGGGGTTCCGATCATATCGGCAATATAGGTGATCCTCTGTCCTGGTGAGATTCTTGCAATCCTTTCCTTCAATTCATCAAGGGGGAAATATTTCTCCCTTGTTGCCCTATCCTTGTCCTGCCAAACTACCCTGAATGTTTGTGATGGATCCCGGCTTTCATAGATTGCCTTCTTGAATTCCTTAAGCCATGGACCAACCGGGAGCCCGAGCTCTTTTAATCCCTCTTTGATTATATTGATAGAAAAATTCTCTTTCAGCGATAGCCCAATGCAATCTATCTTATGATCCAGGAGAACAGCATCAACTGAAAATGATTGCTCGGAAAGTAAGTTCCCTTCAAATGGTAGTTCCTGTGGGGCTCCAGCAGGCTCAAACCGGTTCCTGCTACTAAAGCTCTGTATAATAGTCTTTTCGCCTTGTATCTCTGCCACAGTGATAGAAAAGGTATTTTCGTAGTTCTCTATCAGATTCCAGGTGTAAGCACTGAGCTTAGCTTCAACTTTCTGAATAAAGTTCGAGGGTCCAAATAAATGAATCTCCTTGTCTCGTCCGAGGAGAAGGCGAAGGAGTGTATCAAAGCCGATAAAATGATCCATATGGGTGTGTGTTACAAAGATATGACTGACCTTCAAAAGATCCCGAGCCGACAGTCCAGATAGATCTCCTAAATCAAAAAGCAGTGCCCTCCTTTCAAAGAGAAAGGGGATGAAAAGCCCGGGATCTGAAAAGGAATCATTTACCAATCTGGGATGGAAAGATGGTTTCATAAAAAGTGTTTGTTGAGCTAGTTAAGTTCATTGCCTGCCCGCTCGCCAAGCAAAAGATCTACTCACAATGTGGCAGACTAAGAATAATAAATACTAAATCCCTATCCTGCAAGATAAAAAGCTTCCCAGAGCTACTACAAGAAACTAAACAGACACAAAATATTTTTTCTTGAAGAAAGATTCTACATCTGTTAGTTACTTGAACTTAGCACCTGCGGCGGAATGTTTTTCGACAGGATCAACAGGATTAACAAGATTTTCTTATTTTCTTTATACCTGCCTGCCGGCAGGCAGGTCCTGAACATCCTGTCTATCCTGTCTAAAAAATGGGATTTCCTATACTATCAAGTTAAGAAGGGTGTACAGGTTTGAGACTATGGCCAAGAAGAGGATAACCAGAAAAGAACTCCTTAAGAAGGACGATGAATTTATCTCCCTTTCTAGTAGAGTCTTCCAGTATGTCTCTGCTCATGGAAAACAGATTGAATACATGATTTTGACTGTGGTGATTATTATTGCCATTGTTATTGGCATCAGTCTCTATTTCAGGCATATAAACAAAAAGGCCTTGGTCGCTTACAATCTTGCTTACAAGCAGTTGGTATCAGATTCTTCCCCCGAGACTACCCAAGATAATATCGAAACATCTGTTACGGAACTTGATAGACTCATAGAAAAATACGGCCGGACAAAAATGGCCACACTAGCCATACCCCAGTTGGCCTACCTAAAATTTGGCCAGGGGGAATATGACGAGGCTATATCTCTCTACCAGACCTATTTGAAAAGAGATAAATCTGGCTCCATTTACCGTTCTATGGCTCATTTTGGTCTTGCTGCTTCATATGAGGCCAAAGGAGAGCATCAATCAGCCATAAGCCATCTAAAAAAGGTCGTTGATGACGAAGATGATTTTCTTAGAGAAGAGGCCATGTTTTCTCTGGGTAGGCTCTATGCCCTGAGCGGCCAACAAGAGATGTCAAGGGAGATATTTGAGGACTTTATAAATCAGTTCAAGGGATCGCCTTTACTTCCCCTGGCAAAGGCACATTTAAAGGAATAACTTTAAAAAAGGAGAAGACTAATGAAAAAAACACATCTATTTCTACCGTTGTTGTTAGCTGTACTACTTATACCAGTATCATCATCGGCTTTTGAGATTGGGGCAAGAGGCTATTATTGGTTCCCCACCCTTGATGGTACCGTAAAAGTGGATGAGGCCAGCATCATTGGCGATACTATTGATTTTGATAAGGACCTTGGAATTGAAGATGAAAATTATCCCTCTGTTGAGGTTTTTGTTGGAGGTGGTAACCATCATCTCTCTTTCACTTATACAGATATTGACTATTCCGGCAGAAAGACGCTTACCAGAGAAATCAATTTCGGGGGACAGATCTATCATGTAAGCGACACGGTGACTTCCTCAATTCAATATAAGATGATGGATTTTTTCTATCAATACGATTTTTTAAATCTGGAAAATGTGCTGGGCGGAGTCTCTTTGGGTGGTGTCTTCCAGGTCAAATATTTAGATGGCGATGTTAGCCTGAAGACCATAGATATCGATGAAAAAGAAGACTTCACCATCCCTATTCCTATGATTGGCCTTAATCTACATATAGGAATACTGGCTCAGATCCTACAGGCCAGATTACGGGCGACTGCTATCAGCTATTCAGAAAGCACAATTTATGAGCTTATGGGTGATATATCATGGACTCCCTTCCCTCTTGTAGGTATCCACGGGGGTTACAGAACATTTGTCATGGATATAGATGAGGATGATTTGACCTTTGATTATGATATGTCTGGCCCTTATGTAGCACTTACTTTGAGTTTCTAACCCTGTCTTTTGGGCGCTTCAAAGACCCCCTTTTGTCAGCTCAACCCCTTATTATGAGGGTCTAATTCCCTAATCCGGGCAAGCCGGAACCATGAACATATCGCACCTTCGGTGCGGACCTGTAGGGGTTCGATTTATCGAACCCGCAATGACGGGCGTCATAAATGCCGCCCCTACAAGGACTTAAAAAGGAAATTCCTATACCCTCAAGTTATCACCCCCACCCTGCCCTCCCCCTTCCCCGCCATAACAGCGGCGGGATCTTCGACAAGGGGGAGGGTTTGGGAGGGGGTGAAAAATGGGATTTCCTATACTATGAACTTAGCTCCGCTTCGCTCCGCAATTGGAATGATGGAGTGATGGAATATTGGCTCTTTGTTTCCTCTGCTTGTAAATTAAAAAGGGGATCTGCTAGCACATCAGCTATCGGCTTTTCCCTTGACATCCAGGTATGCTTAACACATACTTTTTATGTCGAAAATTATT
>JAPVWE010000141.1 GCA_028572035.1 Desulfobacteraceae bacterium
CTCATATGCAGAGTTGATTCTTGCTACTAACCCTGAAAAAGAGCAAGCCACCTGTGTTGACCTTATTGATTAAATAGTCCACCATCTTTTAGTATTGAGTAAATTTGTAAGATCTTCTGATTAAACTGAATGGAGGCGTTCTAAGCGGTTAAAGACGCAAAACGCCGCTGCTAAATCTTATGTATGGAAATCTTTGCGGGTATTTATAGGGGGAAATGGATAGAGAAGATAAAAGGCTTAAGAGGAAATCAACCCTCATAAAACCGGATGATGGAAAGGAATGAATCGGCCCTTAAACTTGCCCCTCCAATCAATGCTCCGTCAATGTCTGGCTGGGACATAAGTTCTTTAATATTCTCTGGCCTTACACTTCCACCATACAGTATCCTAATCGCTTCCCCTGTATCATGGCCAACATTTTCCTTCAGCCATCTTCGTACAAAAAGGTGTGCCTCCTGTGCCTGTTCAGGAGTGGCTGTCTTACCTGTCCCTATGGCCCAAACGGGTTCATAGGCCATAATCAGACCTTCAGGTAGCTTTCCCTGCTGGCACTTACTCTTAAGTGATTCACGTAACTGGGCCCCAATAATATCAAATGTCTTTTCTTCCTCTCTCTCTTCTAACGTCTCACCAATGCATACAATGGGTGTCAATCCTGCCTCAATTGACGCCTCTACCTTTTGATTAACAGTCTCGCTGGTTTCAAGAAAGAGTGCCCGTCTTTCTGAATGCCCCAAGATTACATGGGTGCAGCCTGCCTCCTTGAGCATGAGAGGAGAAATCTCACCTGTAAAGGCCCCTTTTGCCTCCCAGTGCATATTCTGCCCTGCGATAAAGACATCTGTCCCAGACAGTAATTCTCTTGCCAATTGCAGGGTGGTAAAGGGAGGTGCAACAAGCACGTCAACCTTATCAAAATCTATTGCAGCCCCTTTAATTCCGGCAAGCAGATCCCTTGCCTCATCAAGGGAAAGATTCATCTTCCAGTTGGCTGCCATTAAAGGTTTTCTATTCTTCATGGTTCTATTATCCCAAGCCTTTGGCAACGTATGCAGCAAGATCTACCAGCCTGTTTGCATAGCCGAACTCATTATCGTACCACCCAAGAACCTTTACCATATCGTCCCCTATTGACATTGTTGACAGGGCATCCACAACAGTAGAGGCAGTAATTCCATTAAAATCAGAGGAGACAAGGGGCTCATTAGAATACTCAATGATACCTTTCATGCTGCCTTTAGAGGCTTCTTCAAAGGCCTCATTTACATCTTGAGCTGAGGCAGGTCTGCTGAGCTGGACAACGAGATCAGTTAAAGAGACGTTGGGTGTAGGAACCCTCAGGGCCATTCCATTCATCTTGCCAGCCAGTTCAGGAATAACCAGGGAAACTGCCTTTGCCGCTCCTGTAGTTGTAGGAATCATAGAAATAGCTGCCGCTCTTGCCCTCCTAAGATCCTTGTGGGGAAAATCGAGAAGCCTCTGATCGGTAGTGTAAGAGTGTATTGTTGTCATAAGACCTTTCTCAATACCAAACCTGTCTAACAAAACTTTGCAGATTGGGGCCAGGCTATTTGTTGTGCATGATGCGTTTGAAATGATGTGATGATTCTTCAGATCGTACTGTTTATGATTGACTCCCATTACCAAGGTTATATCAGGATCGATGGCCGGAGCCGAAATAATCACCTTTTTTGCGCCAGCATCTAAATGCTTAGAGGCCTGGGACCTGTCTCTGAAAAGTCCTGTACACTCGAGAACTATATCCACGTTGAGATCCTTCCAGGGAAGTTTACCAGGATCTTTTTCCGAAATAACTCTTATCTTCTTGCCGTTAACTATAATAGTATCCTCCTCTGCCTTGACCTCTGCCTTGAGTATTCCATGCACTGAATCGTATTTCAGAAGGTGAGCAAGGGTATTAGGATCAGTTAGATCATTTAATGCTAGAAACTCAACGTCATCCCTTGCGTATGCCGCACGGAAAACCATTCTACCTATACGTCCAAAACCATTAATTCCTACCTTTACAGCCATGACTCCCTCCTAGTGAAAGTAAGCAGTAGGCAGCACTCAGTAAGCAGCGCTTACTTCCTCATGCTGATTACTTTGTTTGTGTTACTATAGGCTTTCACACTGGCCATGCCTCATCATTATTAAGGAACAAGATGCAAAGAGTATGTAACACTTCCTCCATACTGCATACTACCTACTCTATTTGTTCTCTGTGGGTGTAAGTAATTCACTGGCCAGAGATATACTTCGACGTCCAGCGGTCTTTGCCGTATCTGCTATCTCTGCAAGACTATGCCCTTGCCTATTATGGGCAACAGCTATTACCATGGGTAGATTTATGCCAGTTACGACCTCCACTGTGTCTTTCCGAAGAAAAGACAGGGCCAGGTTTGATGGTGTCCCTCCAAACATGTCGGTCAAAACAAGAACACCTGCTCCCTGATTCAGAGATTCAATTTTTTTCGCGATCAAATCTCTTAACTTCTTGCTGTCTTTTGATGTATCAATGGAAATACACTCCACTACCTCGACAGGGCCCACGATAAATTCGGCTGCCCCAAGGAGCTCTTTGGCCAACTGACGGTGAGTTATGATAAGCAAACCGATCATCATAGAGACCTAAAATTCCTCATCCTTACCTACTATGATCTTGTAAATCTCTGCCCTTGATTTTGCGCCCATCAAGCGCCGCCTGAAGTTGCCATCTTTTAACATCCTTGATATCTTGGCCAGGGCCTTAAGGTGTTTACCGGCTGAATTCTCAGGAGCAAGCAAAAGAAAGAAAAGATATGCAGGCTCCTCATCTATGGAATCAAAGTTGAGGCCATTGATGCTCCTACCAAAAGATATTAAAAGTCTCTTCAATTCCCTTAATTTTCCATGAGGCAAAGCAATCCCGTCACCTATACCAGTGCTGCCTAACCTCTCTCTTTCCAATAGGACCTGAAGCAGGAACCCTTTGTCTAAACATGGCTCTTGCTCGGTTATAACCTTTGAGAGCTCTTCTAGAACCCCTTTTTTGTCGTGAGCCTTTAGATCAGTGATAATAAACTGTGGCTTAAATACTTCTGAAAGTTTCATTCATTTATCCTTATAGCTATTTAGTAGAAGCCTCAATAAGGCCTAAGTTCCCATCCTTTCGTCTGTAAATAACATTGGTATTCTTAGATTTAGAATTGGTAAATACAAGAAAGTTTTTCTTTGATAACCCCATTTGCATTGCCGCCTCATCTATGTCCATAGGTTTACTATCCACTCTCTCTGTCTTTGTTATCGTGGGCATTGATTCAGCCAGCTTATCGTGGGTATCTATTCCACCATTTAAGAAATATTCACCTTCAGTATTCTTGATATTCTCCAATTTATGTTCCCTTTTTCGAGACAGTAACCGCCTGAGCTGTTCCTCTATCTTATCCATTACCTGATCAATGGATGAATACATATCACCACTCTCATCAACAGCCTTAACCTTGTCTCCCCCAATAGATAAAGTCATGTCGGCAATGTGTCTAAATTTTTCTACCTTAAGAACAATATGGGCCTCAACAGGGAAATCAAAATATTTCTTTACCTTATAGACCTTTTCTTCTACGTATGATCTTAATTCTGTTGTCGGTTCCATATGTCTAAAGGTAACAGATATCTCCATTCTATACTCCCTCAAAAAAGATCGGATAATTACCAGAAAAATAACGCAAAGTCAAACATCAATCCTGAGCATTCAGGGTAACGTCAAAGTCCAGGGGATGGGTATCCCCAATTCCGCCTGAGGCGGAAAAAAACAATAGGTTATGTTTCACTATGACGTGGTCCTGCCTGAGCATTTCAAAAGCTATAAGATAGTAAACCCTGTTAGAATTTCACACAGGGCATTACACCCTGTGTGAAAAGCGGAATCCGTCTGAGGCGGACTATCCCCGTGCCTCCGCATGGGGGGTATTCCAATGGGGTAAATCTGGAAGACTCAGCTATAAGTATTCTTTCTTTGATTCGATGGAAGGATTCTAAGCATCTCCCTGTACTTGGCCACGGTCCTGCGCGCTATATCTATGTTTGAACCTTTCAAGATATTAGCTATCTCATGGTCGCTGTAGGGCTTGGACTTGTCCTCCCTCCTTACCATCTCCTTAATCCTCTCCTTAACACTCAAAGA
>JAPVWE010000142.1 GCA_028572035.1 Desulfobacteraceae bacterium
TCATCTTTCTATTGGTTGTTAAAAGCACCTGTGTCGTTTCTCCACGAGCAAGAAGGGTTCGATTTTCTTTGAGTAATATCTCAAATTTAAATATTAAGGCAGCGATTTCCGGTTTGACCGCAGTCGTTCTAATAATGATCCTGTCACCAGATGCTGCCGGGTTCTTGAAATCGCATTTTAAGCTGATTACAGGTGCAACATAACCCATGTCAACGATTTGCCTCGGCAGAAGATCAAATTGCCGCAGTAAGGATATCCGGCCAACCTCAAACCATGCCATATAATGGCCATACCAGGCCATCCCCCATTCGTCCACCTCATTAAAACGGACCATTTCCTCTGTCTCTATCCACTGCACGGGCTACTTCCCCTGCTTATATTTTTTCTGTATGAATTTAGCTAAAGCATTTATCGAAGCGAATGCCCTTTTACCCACCTCCTCATCTTCAATGATAACATTAAAGATCTTCTCGATGGCCACTACAAGCTCCAGGGCATCTATGGAATCAAGGCCCAATCCTTCTCTGAATAGAGGGGCACTGCTGTCAATTCCTTGGACAGTAACACCTTCCAACTTAAGGGTGCCAATGATCATTTTCTTGAGATATTCGCACAGTGCCTCTGAATTATTGACGATTTCTTCCAATTTCTTTACCTCTTATTCATTTGTTTCAAGTCAAACCACCATCAGCAGCCAATACCTGGCCGGTAATATATCCTGCCTTTTCTGAGGCCAGGAAGAGAACTGCCCAGGCGACGTCTTCCGGTTCACCGAATCTACCCATGGGAATCATATTTAAGAAATTGCTCTTTGTCTCCTGATCCAGATTCTCTGTCATAGGGGTGGAAATAATCCCTGGGCACACCGCGTTTACCGTAATGCCCAGCCGCGCCATCTCCTTGGAAAGGGATTTGGTAAAGGAGATTATTCCTCCCTTTGAGGCCGAATAATTTGTCTGGCCCGCCCTTCCAGTAAGTGCGCTGGGTGAGGTAATATTAATAATACGACCAAACCTCCGAGCTATCATAGTTTTCATAATTGCCCTGGAGCAGAGATAAGTTCCCTTCAGGTTGACTTCCAGCACCCGATCCCAATCCTCCTCGTCAAGGAACATAAGCAATTTGTCTCTGATAATTCCGGCATTGTTAACCAAGATATCTACATATTCCCATTGGTCTAAAACGCTGCCTATCATCTTCTCAACATCAGCCCCGATGGAGACATCTGCCTTCAAGAGAAGGGATTTTGTTGATAAGCCTTCCAGTTCTGCCTCTGTCCTGGATGCGCTTTTATCATCAGAGGAATAATTTACGCCTACCCATGCACCTTCCCGAGCAAAAGATAAGGCTATTGCCTTTCCCAGGCCCTTGGTGCCTCCGGTAACAATCACTCTTTTATCTTTAAATTCCATAAAGTTATGCGCCAGGGTAGTAGAAAAGGGATAAAATGACAAATAATGTTTAGCAAATGAACTTTTCTTGTGCAAGATTAAAGCGGGCAAAGTCAGGTCTTGGAATTACTGTACAAGGATTTCTTAGTCTCTCCAGCAATATATTTGCCTTTAGGTACTCTCTTTTTCTTTCCACAAATGAGGATAAAACATTTTTATAATCCTATCCAAAAACCTTAGCTTGACCCCAACAGCACTACATGATTTCTCAATTATTGCAATCATCACGAGAACAGGAAGCATATATGTTGCAAGTGTAATCTTAAAAAACCCAGAATTGAGCCTCCGAATAGACGCAAAATTATTTTTGATAATTGGTGAGAAAAATATGTACTCGATTAAGAATAAGACCGATCCAGGAAAAATTGTGGGCACGATTATAGCCTGAAAAAGCCTGTCTATTATCTTATGTCGACCTATTAAGTCACGAATATTGTTTGGTGAATACGAGTAAGGCCTATTGGAACATACCCCTTCTATAAGCCATTTTATCATGAGATAAGAAATCACATAAGCTGTTATGGCAGCTACATCCATTATCGGCCTGAAATGGCTATTATAATTGCCATATATCGTCTCGATTCTTACAGACCTTATAAAACCGCCCCCATCTCCTGCCTTCATCAATATTTCAGTTTCGGTGACATACCTATCTGTTGTTAACAGGATTTTCTTTATTAATGACAGAGGATATAGTCTGAAGCCGCATTGTGTATCCTCAATGAATTGGTTTGCTGCAAGAGAGACATAGAACCTTGCAACATGCATCGAATTATATCTTGCCCTTGGTATCTTTTCCTTCTCATGCATTCTTGAACCTACGATTATGTCATTTGGATGTATATTATGTATTTGAATAAAATTGGGAATCTTTTCAGGGTCATGCTGCAAATCAGCATCCATACTGATTACAGCATCGTATCCTTTATCGATAGCCCTCTGGAAAAGCATCTTTAATGCGTGCCCTTTCCCTCGGTTTTTCTCTATTAATATTACCTCACCGCCTGCTTCAGCAGCAAACTTGGCTGTATGATCAGTTGAGCCATCATCTGCAACTATAACAAGGGGCACGTATTTTAATGCTCCTCTGACTACTTGCCCTATTGTCTCAGAGGCATTGTATGCTGGAATTATCACGCAAATTTTAGATGCCAATTGTGCGCCTTCCCTTATAAGAATTTCCACTGCTGCCTTGGCTTCTGAATATACAGCAGCCAAAACCCCACCTCTAATATCCCTCCAGTGGCGAGCAATGTAGAGGTTATTTATCTCATACTTTTATATATTCTTCAACCCCTGTATTTGCTTCATTCAGATGCAGCACCATTGAGATAGCAATTCTTTACTTTTAATACAATCTACAATAATATTTAAGTACAGAAAACAATTTTTCTATCTGGTAGGGGATTAGGGTATATGGAATTGAGGCGGAGCATGGAAACGAGAGGGAATATAAATACAACTGATTACTTACAACAGACAATTTACATTACTCGGAGGATATGAGCATGAAAGCCGCTTACCTCGGAATTGATGTGGGCTCCATTAGCACCAATCTGGCACTGATAGATGAGGCGGGTGAACTGCTTTATAAGAAATACTTGCTCACCCATGGCCAGCCCGTGAGGATCATGCAGAATGGCCTCAAGGAGTTGGCCAGGGAGATGGATGGAGCTGTGACCATCACGGGCTTGGGAACCACGGGCAGCGGTCGCTACCTGGCGGGCATTCTGACGGGCGCCGATGTCATAAAGAATGAGATCACTGCCCACGCGGTGGCTGTTCTTCACTATGAGCCATCGATCCAGACCATCATCGAGATCGGCGGCCAGGATTCCAAGAACATCATTTTGCGCAACGGCACCGTCATCGACTTTGCCATGAACACGGTGTGTGCCGCGGGCACCGGTTCGTTCTTAGACCAACAGGCGCACCGGCTGGGAATCCCCATTGAAGCCTTTGGTGACTATGCCCTCAAGGCCAAGAAGCCGGTGAAAATCGCAAGCCGCTGCACGGTTTTTGCCGAATCGGACATGATCCACAAGCAACAGATGGGCCACAGTGCGGAAGACATCATCGCTGGCCTATGCGAGGCCCTGGTGCGCAATTACCTGAACAACCTGGTAAAAAGCCAGGAGCTCCGAGAACCCATTCTCTTCCAGGGGGGTGTGGCAGCCAACGTGGGCATGCGGGCCGCCTTCGAGCGTGTTCTGGGGAAACGGTTGATCATTCCCCCTCATTTTGAGGTTATGGGGGCCATTGGTTCCGCGCTGCTCGCCAAGGAAGCGGTGGCATCCAGCGGCCGAACCCGATTCCGTGGTTTCGAGGTTGGAGAAATAGACTATCAGTTCAATAGTTTTGAATGTGAGGGCTGCTCCAACGGCTGCGAGGTCATGGAGGTCAAGATGCTGGTGGCGCCGGGTCAGGAGCGATTGGTGCGCTGGGGGGATCGTTGTGGTAAATGGGAAATCGCCGATTTCTAAAGACGGAATAGCGGTGATCGTAACATTTTAGCTCTTTGAAATTAACTGGTGAATGAGCATGGAGATGTCTTTTTTTACCTCATGCCCTCTAACAGGGGGCCTCAGCGTGCCGCATCAAACCGTGCGCACGAGCAACACGTCATAGTCGTCTAGGGCCGTTGTCCCGGTGCGCCCGGTTGAAGCGGCCTACCGACACCTGGTTGTGAGGGCAAGGTAAAAAAAGAC
>JAPVWE010000143.1 GCA_028572035.1 Desulfobacteraceae bacterium
ACACTGGTAAATAGTATCCAGTCATATCTGGAGAGACCCTCTATTGCCTTATCCAGTTCCTTCCAGGTTGCAGGGGGTATTATCTTAATGGTTGGAAATAGTAAACACTGAGCACCTAACTCAGATAGAGCCCTGATAAAGTCAGCGGCCTGATCCTCTGGTCTGGTAATTAAAATCCTCTTGCCAAAGAGTGGCCGGGATTCAAACCAATTGAGATGGTCCCTCAGATTTACTACATCACCAACCACAATCACCCCTGGTGGTGTAAGATCCGCGTCTTTCACCTTTTGGCTGATATTGGCAAGTATTCCGGTTACGGTTCTCTGACTTGGCATGGTACCATTGCCTATAACTGCCACCGGAGAGTCTGATGCCCGGCCATTATCCATCAACTTTCTTGCTATCTTGTCTAAATTGCCAATTCCCATAAGGAATACCAGGGTCCCGGAAGATCTTGCTACGGCATCCCAATTGATGCTTGACAGCTCTTTGGTGGGATCCTCATGCCCGGTTATGAGGCACACTGTGGAGGAATAATCTCTGTGCGTCAAAGGTATACCTGCATATGCAGGGACTGCTGCTGCCGATGTTACTCCAGGGACTATCTCAAATGTTATCCCTGCCTTAGAGAGTTCCATGGCCTCCTCCCCGCCCCTTCCAAAGATAAAAGGATCACCTCCTTTTAGCCTTGCTACAGTCAAGCCCTTTCCTGCCTTTTCAATCAGAATATTGTTTACCTTCCCCTGGCTCATACTATGCCTGCCACTTTTCTTGCCTGCATATATAGTTTCCACATTCTCACCTGCCAGGGATAACAGTGATTCGCTAGCAAGATGATCGTAAACGATGACATCAGCCTTTTGAAGGCATTGCTTGCCCTTTACGGTAATTAAGTCAGGACTGCCCGGACCAGCCCCAATGAGGTACACTATTCCCCTATTGCTGATATTCAACGACTTTCCACTTTCACTATAATGGATTTTAATACTCTTACTATATGCCTGAAACCAATGACAAATGACAAAGCCCAAATGTCAAATCAAATCCAAATGTCTAAATGTCAAAATATTATTTCTTGGACTTTGGATTTTGACATTCCTTTGAACTTTGATCTTTGCCATTTGAAATTTTCCAACCAAACCCTGCTAACTCTCCAGGAAAGGAATATCATAAACATTTCTAAATATATTTATTCTGACCCATAAATATCGTTCAAGATTCTGCTTGCCCCTTCATCCAAGAGTTTTTTAGCTAGGATTCTTCCAAGATCTCCAGCCTCTTGAGGTGGGCCAGTAACCACATCCCGAAATATTGTGCTTCCATCAAGACTAGCCACCAGACCATCTAAAGACAAAGAGCGATCTTTGAATCTTGCAAAGCCAGCAACAGGGACCTGACAGCCGCCTTTTAGCTCCATCAGGAAGGACCGTTCAGCTTCGGCTGTCAGCCTTGTTTCATGATGATCCAAAAAAGACAGTATATCCCTTGTTTCCCCATCATCCCGCCGAAGTTCAAGACCTAAGGCACCTTGCCCAATTGCAGGCAGCATGAGATCAAAAGAAAGAGGTTGGCTTATCCTATCCTTAAAACCTATTCTTTTCAGACCGGCTGCGGCAACAACGATTGCCTGAATATCAGTTGTATCAAATTTTCTGATCCTGGTATCCAGATTCCCCCTTAAAGGAACAATCTTCAGATCTGGCCGATAATGGAGAAGCTGCGCAGAACGTCTCAGGCTACTGGTGCCTATACAGGAGCCCTCTGGCAGATCTTCAAGGGCTATATTATCCTTGGAGATCATGACATCATGTGGATCATCCCTCTCAGGGATAATCCCGATATACAAATTATCTGGCAGTTCAGCAGGGACATCCTTCAGGCTGTGCACAGCTATATCTATCTCATTTTTTGCGAGGGCCTCTTCAATCTCTTTTACAAATAGCCCCTTTCCGTCGATAGTGCTTAATGGTCTGTCAATTATCCTGTCACCTTTTGTCCTTATCTTGACTAAATCAACCCTGATACCTGGATATTTGGCCGAGACTCTATCAATAACCCATTTACTTTGAGCAAGGGCCAGTTGGCTCGCCCGTGTACCAATCCTGATAGTCATTGTCACTGGTCATTTGTCATTTGTTACTTGTTAGTGCCTAGAGTGCCTAAAGTGAGCTAAATCAGCCTCAGGCTGATAAAGTGCCTAAAGTTTGAACAAAGAATAAAGAACAGATGAGGGGTCAGGTCTTGACATTTGACATATTATCTGAGGCTGAGGTGACAAAAACATCTTCCTTTAGAACCTATGATCAGGAACATCATTAGGATGGGTTTCATGTCAAATGTCAAGACCTGACCCCTTTGAGATTAGGAATCGCGCTATATCGAGGTCCTGGGGTGTGGTTATTTTTATATTATCATCTTCCCCCTTAATTATCTTTACTGGGATACCCATTTTCTCAATCAAAAAGGCATCATCTGTTGCCTCATCCCAACCATGTTTCATCGTCTTTTGATGAGCCAGATGTATATCCTTCCACCTAAAGACCTGGGGCGTCTGAATTAACCATAGGTCTCTTCGATCGATTGATCTTAGGACCCTGCCTTTGCCATCTATTTCTTTAACCGTCTCTTTAACCGGAAGACCGGTAATCACTGCCCTAAAATCTTTAGCGGCCTTAATCACCTTCTCGATGAGTCCAGTTGTCACTAAAGGCCTGGCACCATCATGGATAAGCACCAACCGACAGGAATCTTCAATAGCCTCAATCCCCTTCCTTACAGAATCCTGCCTCCTCTTTCCTCCAGCAATAACCTTATAAACCTTGCTCAGCTCATATCTATCCACTATCTCCCGGCGGCAGTAATCAACATCGCCTCGAGAAACTGCTACCACGATCCTGTCAACCAGACTACATTCCTGGAAATGGCTCAATGTAACTGCTAAGATCGGCTTCCCGCATAGATCCATAAATTGCTTTGCCTTTGCCAAACCCATCCTGGTTCCTGAACCTGCGGCGGGAATAATTGCTATTACCTGGTTGGGGAAATCAGTACTGTTTTGAATGACCATGATTTGAAACGGGTCTTGTCCTGATAAGGTAAACCCTGTTAGGAGCGCGGGGCCTTAAACCCCCTCCTCAATATGGATTAAAGTCTTTATCTGTAGTATGCCCGCCATAAATGGCAGGGCTTTCTAACAGGGTAAACTTCGAAAGGTGGGAAGGGTTTTTGAGGGTCTAAGCCTGGGATAACTTTCTCGTCCTCTTTTTTGCTCTATTTATCCTCCTCCTCAATATATCGACCATCCGCTTATCCTTTGCCTTCCTTGCCTCTTCTCTTTTTTCCTTAAGCTCTACAATCTTTGCCTTTAGCTGTTTGATAGTGATAGCTGCCCTTTCAACCTTTTCCTTCGGGGCCTTTTCTTCTTTAATTCCCTTTGCCTCTTTAATTGCCGTTAATAACTCAGCCTTCTTCATTTCATGAGTACCGACTAAGTCGGTACTTTCAGCGGCCAGTGTCCTCAGCTCTTTAACGGTCATCCGGTCTAAGTCTTGTTCCTTCTTTACTTTCTTTACCTTCTCTACCTTCTCTTGCTTGTCTACCTTCTCTACCTTCTCTTGCTTGTCTACCTTCTCTACCTTCTCTTGCTTGTCTACCTTCTCTACCTTCTCTTGCTTCTCTACCTTCTCTTGCTTGTCTTGCTTGTCTTGCTTCTCTACCTTCTCTTGCTTGTCTTGCTTCTTTTCCTTCTTTTCCATCACTACCTTGTCTTGGTTCTTTTCCTTCTTTTCCATCACTACCTTCTCTTGCTTCTCTTGCTTCTCTTGCTTCTCTTGCTTCTCTTGCTTGTCTTGCTTCTTTTCCTTCTTTTCTTTCTTCTCTTCTTTTTCCTTTTTTTTCTCTGCCCCCATAATCATTTCCTCACATTACTCTTTCTTAAAAAATGGTTTAAACAGATCGATTGGGATCGGAAAGAGGGTGGTTGAATTGCTCTCAGCCGAGACCTCCCTCAGGGTTTGAAGGTATCTTAACTGCAGGGCATAGGGAAAGTCTTGAATCTTAGCGGCTGCCTCTGCCAACTTGCCAGCGGCCTGAAACTCACCTTCTGCATTGATGACCTTTGCCC
>JAPVWE010000144.1 GCA_028572035.1 Desulfobacteraceae bacterium
ATTGTAGGATTCCAGGTGAAAAGGATCGATGAGGTTAAAATCTTTGATATCAGCGGTTGCTGCCTCATATGCTATATTGATTGGATGTTTAAGTGATAAATTCCAGATAGGAAAGGTCTCAAATTTAGCATATCCGGACCTAATCCCTTTCCTGTAGTCATGATATAATTGAGAGAGGCACGTGGCCAACTTCCCACTGCCGGGGCCGGGACCTGTAACAATGACCAGGGGTTTTTCCGTTTCAATATACTCATTAGCTCCATATCCTTCATCGCTGACAATCAATTCTACGTCTGTGGGATACCCTTTTGTGAAACGATGGGTATAGACATTTATATCTCTCCTTTCCAATCTATTTTTGAACAATGTGGCCGCTGGCTGGTTATCAAAACGGTTAATGATCACACCCAGCACCTCGATTCCCCACCCCCTTAAATCGTCGATCAATTTGAGGGCGTCAGAATCATAGGTAATGCCAAAGTCTGCCCTTATTTTTTTTCTTTCAATATCACCAGCATAGATGCAAAGTAGGATATCTGCCTTGTCTTTTAATTTCTGTAAAAGCCTCATTTTCACATTCGGATCATATCCGGGCAAAACCCTCGAAGCATGATAGTCATAAAGGAGCTTGCCTCCAAATTCGAGATACAGTTTGTTGTCAAACTCCTTAACCCTCTCGAGGATTGCAGATGTCTGTTCTCTTATGTATCGCTCACTGTCAAAACTTGTTGTTCTTCCAGCCATGTTTGCCCAGTCTGTTGATTATTTTCCCTGATTCTCCTTCAGGATCCTGATTTCTCTTCATATCATTCAACCCCACCTCTCCTTATGAGAAACGGGGTCTTGGTATTCAGATCATGGTGTCCCTCTTGTCAGGGTTAACGCACATTATTGTGTTCAAGGAAAACTATCAAATAATACATTTTTCGTCAAGGAGCTAACTTGTTTGGTCAAGAAGCAATGTGGAGGCGAACAAGAAAATATCCCCACGGCAGACTGAAGTGGAATAAGGCAGAATGAAAAAAAGGGGGAATCGCGCACCTGGCCAGATTCCCCTTTTGTATTCTCATTGCTAATTAGCTGTTTAATATAGCCTCTGCCTCTTCCCTGTATGCCTCCATAAGATAAGGAATGCCTGTTACCTTGGCACATTCTTCCGTAAGGGACATCACATCCTCCCGTGAGACAGTTGACAGAGAAAAATTTCTTGTTCCCGCCATCAATTGCTGCAGCCCGACACGTATTTTGTCACAGTAACTGTACAAACCGATCGCACCCAGGGGGATGTTTTTGATCTCATCAGGGCCTACTATCTCTTTGACTGCCTCATAGTTAACAAATATCTCCTCTACGGCTGAGCCAAACCTGCTTACAGTCTTAGGCAGCTTACCTTCTTTTAACCATTGGGCTATATTCTTGCCTACCATGCCTGGAATCATCAGTGCCCTCCCCATACAGATTGCTTTTACAAATGGAGAACCCAAAGCTAATCCTTTAAATATCCCATCCTCAGAGCTGAAACCACCAGCAAAGGCAATGTGTGGCACCCTTTCTCCTCTGTCAGCCAGCTTTTTACAGAATTCGTAAGCGGCAGAGTGGAGGTAAATACTGGGAATACCCCATTCCTCCATCATGCGCCACGGACTCATGCCTGTTCCGCCACCAGAGCCATCAATGGTGAGGAGATCTATATTGGCCCTCGAGCCCCACCTGATGGCCATCGCCAATTCTCTCAGACTGTATGCCCCAGTTTTGAGCGTTATCCTGTTAAAACCAATCTCTCTTAAGCGTTGAACCTCGGCAAGAAAACCCTCTTCGCTTATAAAGCCCATTCTACTGTGACGTTCAAATTCCTTTAAGGCACCACCCTTGAAGGTCGTCTGTATGGTTTTATCAGATGGGTCAGGCGTAACTATGTAGCCCCTTTTTTGAAGCTCTAGAGCCCTTTCGACACTGTTCACCTTGATCTCACCACCAATGGATTTTGCCCCTTGCCCCCATTTCAGCTCTATGGTATCAAGCCCATGTTTATTCTTTACATATTCAGCTACTCCCAGACGGGTGTCTTCAACATTCAACTGAACAAGTATTTCGCCGTATCCCTGATGATACCTCCGATAGATCTCAATGCGGCGATCCATGTCTGGGGCTTTAGCGACCTTGCGGTTATTGTCAAGCTCAAGCTCAGGGTCTATACCGCAGACATTTTCTCCACAGACTATGGTAACACCACTTAATGCAGCCCCAACCGCAAAATGTTCCCAGTTCTTGCGAGCAATCTCGGTTGATCCCAGGGCGCCCGTAAAAACAGGAAGCCTCATTTTGACCTTTTTCTCCCAGCCATATTCAGTCTCTATGCTTGCTGTAGGGAAGGTGGCTGTATCTGGACCCGCTACTATGCCTTCACCAAGCCCTTTTGCCCCAAGGGCGTAACCCTGGATGTTGAGATGTGAGTAGTCTACAGGATATTCCTTGTCAGCACCTGCTGTTACATCTCCAAAGGGCCCTGGATACAGCAATTCACGGCCGCGGAAAGTTGCCTTAAATACCTCACAGTTACCTGTACAGCCATCAACACACCGGGAGCAAATACCGCTCATGGGGACAACACTCCTTGAACGATTTGCTGTGCCTGTTGCATCATTTGAGTTTGGTCTGGATAAATTGCCCATGTCAACTCCTCCTTCTGAAATATTTTTTGAACAAAAAAAATCCACTTATCTCATCTTTGAGATGATGTGGACTCCTTTGTCTTTTGTAATACGCCCTTGTATTACTTCTGTTTATTACGTGTGTACAATTACTGTCAAGCTATATAGCGAAAAACTAAACTTATGTCAAGTTTTTTTGTGTTTTTATATGTCCTGGGAAATTATGACTGCCTCGGCTATTTCCTTCATAGATTTCCGGGTATCCATGCTCTTTTTCTGTATCCAGCGGAAGGCTTTTTCTGCTGTGAAGCCCTTCTTTGCCATTAATATCTCCTTGGCCCTATCAATTATTTTTCTCTTCTCAAGCTCCTCCTCAATTATCTTGGTTCTGACCATAAGATGTGTATTTTCAATAGCAATCGCAGCCTGATTCGCCACCGTTGTTATGAGACTGACCTCCGTTTCTGAAAATTTGTGGGGCTCGACGGTAAAACAATCTAGCACACCGATCACTTTGTCTTCCTTGACATGGAGGGGGATACCGATCATGGACACCAAGCCCAGTTTTTTTGCCAACTCCTTTTCCTTGAACCTCGGCTCCTTTAATACATCCTCTACAATAAGTGGCCTGTTTGTGGAAGCCACAAATCCTACCACACCTTCATTCATGTTCAGAGTTCTATCTTTGAAGTAATCAGGATCAATTGCCTGGGTGGCCTTGAGCCTGGCTCTTTTACCTTTTTCGCCTTCTTCTATCAACCACAGGGAACAGATTTTAACACCGGTAACCTGAGCAGTGACCATAACGATCAATTTGAGAATGTCTTCCAGATATTTATCCGATGTGATGGCCTTACTTATCTCGGTGAGGGCCTTGATATACCTATCATATGTTTCTGGAGAGATCTTATCCATAAGCGCCTACAATTTGTACTAGAAGAGTAACATTTATTACCCATGATATCATATTCCCTGATTTTTCAATAGGTTAATTTTTTCTCTATACTGAAGGAGCTTTTGTCAAGAATTGGGGCAATCTCCAAAAGGGTCAGCTCACGGAAAATACGTTTTTGAACGATAAAGGATTCTCATGATCAGGCCATTGCCCATAGAATTTACTCGATTCTTTTATCGCCTTATCCCATTGGGCAACGCCGGGACCAAACCAGTAAAACTTCGGATGCGCTTGTTCTCTAACTTTCAACTTCGGGCGGTAGGCCGGAAGGAAATGTCGGAGAAGTGTATCCTCCAAAATAGAGACACATCTACACTGCTTCGAGGCACGCCGGCCATTTTGTAAAATTGCAATGAAAAATTACAGTTCTAATGTAAATTTGTTAACTGTGTTTGTGAAGAATAAGAGAATTGCAGATAACGTTCCCGGCATAAAAAGCAGGCCGAAAGGGTGGATTTAGGATTTGTCGGTGGAGGCGGAAGAGGAGGATATGATAAACTCAGCTATCTTT
>JAPVWE010000145.1 GCA_028572035.1 Desulfobacteraceae bacterium
AAGAATCGGCAGAGGACCCCAGGCGTGAGCCCGGGGCTGAATGCCTTAGAATCTATATCACGCGTCCTTGAAGTCTTTTCTTCGGCTCCCTCCGGGGCGTAAGCCTGTGGGTGTCTGCTTTGTGCACCCAATAGTAAGAAAGGAGGCATGATGAAAGATCGGGAGTTTTTCGAGGAGGTTTTGACCGCAGCATATAAAAGGATGCATCTCTATACCTGAGCCGAAGCCAGCTTGCAAGGCTTGCAAGCCATGTGGGATTTGCCCTTAGAAGGGTATTCTTGGGCCACTGCCGGATATATGGGGGCCATTTCGTCTGGACAAACCATATGCGGTCTTCTGGTAGGCAGCAGCACTGCCATTGGATTCCGATGCGGACAGGGAAAAAAGGCTATTCCAGAGGAGCATGAAATAGAAAGAAACAAGGCCATTCATGCTGTTGGCGAGCTTTATCGAGACTTTCTGAAAGAATTTGGCAGCACGGACTGCAAGACACTCTCCCACTGTGATTTCAGCAATCCAGAAGATCTCAACCGGTATATTCAAAACAAAGGCTGGAAAAAGACCTGCGATATTTTTTTGAAGTTCGTGATGAATAAATGTATCAGGATGGCAGAGGAAGGGAAAATATAGCACCCCGGGTTTCACAAGCCTGGGCGAAGCCCATAAGTTCATAGTATAGGAAATCCCATTTTGGACGCAGATGAACGCAGATTATCAGGATTTTAAACATAAAGAACTAACTGAAAACATTATTAACATCTTCTATAGGGTTTACAATAAACTTGGTTATGGTTTTCTTGAAAAGGTCTATGAGAATGCAATGATGATAGAATTTAAAAAGGACGGTATTCCTGCTGTTTGTCAATTTCCGATAAAGGTATTCTATGAGGGTGAACTTATAGGTGAATACTATGCTGATACACTGGTTGATAATAAGGTAATTGTTGAGATAAAGGCAGCAAAACGATTGACAGAAGAAAATGAAGCACAGTTATTAAATTATCTAAAAGCAACCGATATTGAAGTTGGACTTCTGCTAAATTTTGGCACTAAACCAGAGGTTAAACGTAAGGCATTTGATAATTCGAGAAAATAGTCATCTGCGGGTATCTGCGAAAATCTGCGTCCTAATTTCTTGATTTAGGAGGGTTGTCGGTCATGGAAAAATATATCGATCTGGCAAAAGAGCTTAAGGTGGCCAATGCGATGATCATTTCACCTCAGCAGGTCTCTTTTGATATTCGGGCTATTTTGAAGTGTCGTTGGGGTTGTGAAGATTATTTTCAGAAAACCATAAGATGCCACACGAGAGGTACGACATATCAAGAACGAGTTGAGATGGTCAAAAGATATAACCATATCCTATTAGCCCACTCACATGATGCCAGAGAATTGAGTGTCGCAGTTCTTGAGATCGAAAGAACCGCTTTCCTTGATGGTTACTATTTCGCCTTTGCGATTCGTACCTGTAATCTATGTGAGAGTTGCAATGTCAAGGAAGGGAATCCTTGCCCATTTCCAGATAAGGTAAGACCTTGCGATCAAAGCTTTGGTATTGATGTATATAAAACAGCACGAAATCTGGGCCTGCCGTGTGAAGTTCTGCAAAGTAAAGATGATATTCAAAATCGGTATGGTTTTGTGCTCCTTGATTGAGGCGGTATAGGGGATGAAAAAGGATGTCATTGTAATAGGGGGAGGCTTTGCAGGGATGGTAGCTGCCTTGGAGGCCGGAGAAGAGGGTGCAAAAGTGGTGATAATAGACAGAGGATCAATTGGCCTGGGCACTAACTCAGCCTTGTCCAATGCAACCTTTTCCAGTCCCACTATGCATTATGCCCCTGAGAAATACGTCAGGGATACCTTAAAGACAGGGAAAGAGATAAATCGTGAGTTGTTGGTGAGGCTGATGGCAAAAGAAGCCTCCCTTGGTTTTTCTCTCCTCCGTTCCTTAGATCTCGAACTGGTTGAACTTTCCGACGGCTACTACGTTAAATCCGCGCGTCCCGATCTCATCCCGGGCATAACATTGGTGAGGGCCTTAGCAGGGAAAATAAGAAAGGTGAGTGGGATTGAGGTCTTGACTGGTCTTTATGTGACCGAGATCTTAAGAGACGGGGAGAAGGTGTATGGTGTGCGGGGATTTGACAAAACACGGGAGGAGGTATCCATCTATGCCCCGGCGGTTGTGCTGGCTACCGGGGGTGCTGGGGCTATCTTTCTCAGGAACGATAATCAGAAGAACATCATGGGGCAGGGATATTATCTGGCTGCAAAAACAGGGCTCGAGCTATGGGACATGGAATTCGTTCAGTTCTACCCCTTGGTGATAGCCCAGCCAGGTCTTCCTTCGCTACTGCTTTATCCTCCTTACCCCCAGGAGGCAAGGCTGATTAATGCTGCTGAGGAGAACATCCTCAAGAAACATGGTCTCGATGATCCAAATAAGGCTCACGTAACGGAGAGGGATAGATTCTCGGCCATCCTTTTTCAGGAAGGTCTTAAAGGACCACTTTATATGGACTACCGAATGGTTCCCACCTCCCGTTGGAAGAGACATCCCTTAAGCCTCTTGACAAAGATAAAGTTTGATTTCCAAAGAGAGCCTTTTGCTGTTTCGCCTGCTGCCCATTTTTTTATGGGAGGTATACGGATTGATGAAAGCGGACAGACCGCCTTGCCTGGTCTTTTCGCCTGTGGCGAGGTAGCCTGGGGACTTCACGGTGCTAACAGGATGAGTGGTAATGCCTTGATGGAATGTGTTGTGTTTGGCAGGATTGCCGGCCGCAGTGCCGCCCGATATGCACTCAACTGCCCCACATCTCTGCCAGATCTGAAAGAGTTATCAAAGGGCTTCTCCTATGATCCATCTTCCAGCCAGGGGACACAGAGAAAGCTACAAAGGCGGATACGGGAAATTGCCTGGAGATGTACCGGAGTGGTGAGGTCTGAAAAGGGATTAAGGGAAGGATTGGCCGAGGTTAAGAACTTAGAAATAGAGTTGAAGGGAATAGGCCCACACACAGTCCATGATAGAAAACTGAAGCAGGATTTGATGGGCGCCACTTTCGTGCTCAAAGCAGTGCTCTATGCCAGCGTCTCAAGAAAGGAGAGTCGGGGATCCTTTATCCGTGAAGACTTTCCTCAACAGGACGACCTCAACTGGCGTAAGAACTCATGCCTAACCTATGACTGGGAAGAGGATAGATTTTCCGTCAGCTATTACCCTGCTGGGTAACGTCTGCCTTTTTCACGTGAACCCTGGTGCCAGAGGATGCCTTTTTAAATATCTTTGGATCACCGATAATCTTACCCACAATATTTACTGCACTGGCAGGACGTATTTCATCACCCTGGCTCATGGGTGTGGGGCCAAAAAAGATACACAGTGCATTACCCGTTGGCCAATAACCTAAATCCCCCATATCAACAATCTCTTTAGCAGTTTGATCAAGGGGCACAGAAACGGGAATGCTAAAATAAACCTCATCTCCCCAGGTGTTACAGGTAGATTCGATTGGAAGGGAGTCCCAGATCGCCTTGGCTGTTTCACTTTCAGCCAAAGTGGCCTCGCTCCCTATTTCTCCAGCCTCAATCATAATCCTGCGCTCCATAATATTGTCCTCCCCCTAAGTCTAACGTTTTGGATTTCTATCCCGCTACCCCACTATTCTCCCCCGCCTATCGTAGGCAGGGGATGAGCGAAGCGGAGCTAAGTTCTGTCTATTTCCTCAATGAGGGCCGCTGCAAATAACGGAACCATACAGAATGTAATCTTACAAGTCAACCTTTTGGATTCTCTGGAGTTTCCCGAATTTTGAGGAAAACCCATTGTTTCTGAGCCTCTTATAATACCTTTTCCGTTGACACACAACGACCTTTATCCTACATTGCCCTCATCCAGAAGGAAGTTCCTATGAAAGAAGAGCGGCGAAGAACATTCAGGGGCCTGAATAAGAAGACTTGTAACATTTTAGCTCTTTGAAATTAACTGGTGAATGAGCATGGAGATGTCTTTTTTTACCATGCCCTCACAAAGACGAGTCGGTAGGCCGCTTCAAACTGGCGCACACGGACAAAGGCCCT
>JAPVWE010000146.1 GCA_028572035.1 Desulfobacteraceae bacterium
CTTTGCAGGGTCGTTTCAAAAAGGTTTATTGCGCCGTAACCCTTAGAATCATACGCTCAGTCTATATAAACCATTTTGAAACGACCACTAATCCAGACTATATGAGAGGGCATAATCAAAAAAAAGATACACATACCCTGGGCTTTTACTTCAACCATGAGGAACAATAAAATGGAGAGAATGGCCATCTATCCAGGCTCTTTTGATCCTATAACCAACGGTCATCTCAGTATCTTGAGAAGGGCACTTACCATATTTGACACCGTCACCATCGCCGTTGCCTCCAATCCCACGAAAAAGACCCTTTTTACTTTGGAAGAGAGGATGCAGTTGATCCGGAAATCAATTAAAGGCGATGATAAGGTTTTTGTCGACTCCTTCAGCGGTTTGCTTGTTGATTATGTGAAGAGCAAAAAAACCAATACAATTCTAAGAGGAATGAGAGCCCTGTCAGACTTTGAATATGAATTTCAGATGTCACTAATGAACAGGAAGTTAAACAGAAATATTCAAACGATCTTCCTGATGACTGACTACAAATGGTTATATACCAGTTCTACCATAATAAAAGAGGCTGCTAGCTTGGGGGGAAATATTAACGGCCTTGTCCCTGACATCGTTTACCAGAAGCTTAGAGATAAGTTTGGTTACAAAGAATAAACCAGAAGACTTAGGAGGAACGATACATGGCCTTAACTAAAGAAAAGATTATAGATGCTATTTACAACCAGGTGGGTCTGAGCAAAAACCAATCGAGAAGGGTCCTGGAGAGTCTGTTAGAGATCATCAAGCAAAACCTTGAAAAAGGACAAAATCTCCTTATAAGCGGCTTTGGAAAGTTCCTTGTCAAAGATAAGGCAGCTCGAAGGGGGAGAAATCCTCAGACCAAAGAAGACCTAAGGCTAAAAGCGAGGAAGGTTGTTGTGTTTAGAACTTCTGGTGTCCTCCGGAGGAAAATCAATCACAAGGCCTAAAGTGCTACGATAAAGGTCTCTGAAAACCCAAGATTTTCCAATTTCTTAACTGTATTATTCGCCTCAGTTAAATCTTTAGAGAGAGAAACCCTAACCCGATAAAAGGTTTTTTCTTCATATGACACATACGTTGTTATAGTAACATGATCAAAAGCAACCCTGAGGCGTTCTGCCAACCTTCCTGCGTTATCTTCATTTTCAAAGGCGCCAACCTGTATAGTAAATTCCCCCTTATTAAAATCCTTTGCCTCCACAAGGGGTTTGTAGCTATTACCCGACCTGATCTTGCCAACCTCCTTTGATAAGGCAACCACCCGTACCCGTGCAACTCCAGGCCCAACCAATCCTATCTCCCTCGCAGCACCGTGAGACAGGTCAATAATCCTCCCCTTAACAAAAGGACCCCTGTCGTTAATCCTGACTATAACCTCTCTTAGATTCGACAGGTCTACTACCTTTACATACGTACCAAAGGGTAATGTCTTATGTGCAGCGGTCTTATCATACATATTATAAATCTCACCACTGGCCGCTCTCTTCCCATGAAATTTCTTCCCATACCAGGAAGCCATACCTTCCTGAACAAACCCTTCCCCACTAGGGAGAGGGTAATATGATACCCCATTTATCGAATATGAATTAGGTGGCTGACCCTCCCTGGTTTCTGGCAATACCATAGCTGGTTTTTCATAACTGAAAACCTGTATCTGCTTCTTGTCAACAGCACAGCCAAAAATACTTACTGTGATAAGGAGAAAAAAAATAAATCTCTTCATGAGCAATCTTTCCAGCATTAAGATTCAACTAAACCCATGAGAATTGCACATCTCACTCCGGTTCCTTGATAAGGGCCTTGCGTGGAATAGCGATACCGGCAATGCGCTTTATTTCATTAACGTATACAATTCCCTGTGCCGGTGTTTCCATATTACCCGCTTTTACAATAGCATCAAATATCTGGTCTGTATCCTCCTGGCAGCAGGTAATAAAGAAAACCTCCTTTTCCGGGGAGATGGCGATACCCAGTAATCCCAGTTTTTCTCTTATTCCCGTTCCTCTGGCAAAGTAAATAGTTGCACTTGTGGCCCCAGCCTTCATAGCCGCTTTAATTATTGGGTCTGCCTTGCCTCTTTGGACAACACAGGTTATTTGATCCATTTTGACATGACCTTGCATCAATGGTTTTTCAGGCATTATTTCTCCCTCCAGATAGTTTTCTTATCCCGGGCAACCCAGTTCGATTTTCTCTTCAATCTCTGCCTTGACTTGCGCTCTACTGACGAAAAGCCCTAATGAAAGAACGGTAATTATGGGGCCCACAGAGGCCAATGATAGTATTCCGAAGCCTTCAGTTATTCCGATTGTTTTTCCTATCCCGAGTCCCATGGCTATGACCAGTGGTACGGTAATCGGGCCGGTTGTCACTCCGGCTGAATCCCATCCGATGTTTACATAGCTTTCTTTGGAAATAGCAGTTAATACCAGCAGTAACATATATGCTGGCAGGAGCAAATAGACAAGTGGAATGTCGAAAATGAACTTGACAACCCCAAGGCCAATACCAACAGCTACTCCTGCTGCCACTGCATGCATGAGCAGCTTCTTTTTAAAGGCCCCTACAGTGATATCCTCTACCTTTATGCCCAGGGCATTTAGCGCTGGTTCAGCCAGGGTAGCACCATAACCCATTACAAATCCGAAAATTATGGCTATTATCTTGCCCAGGGTTGAACCATAAAGGGAGGCTTCGGGTGGATGGAAGGCATGGGGAACAGTACCTCCCACCTGACCACCGAGAGCAGATAGTCCGGTGCTCAGACCAAAGTTCAAAAGGCACAGTCCAAAAATTGTGAAAGCAATTCCAAGAAGAATCTCATCTCTCTTGGTAAGTCCCTCTTTCATAATCAGTTTCTGGAATAGGTATAAGAATAAGATCAGGGGGGCTATCGCCAGGATACCAACCCTTGCCGCCTGTATCATGGGATGATGCATAAATGATACTGTTTCTTGCTGTGTGGTCTGAAGCGTTTGAGCAGGATTATCGATAATAGATTCAATAGAGACAAAGCCCCCGTAATAAAGTATAAGTGCTAAGGAGAGGACAGCCATTATTGGGAAAAGGGAGGCTAAGGTTACAATGCCGAAACCAGACATACCGGTCTCTTCTTTTCCAGTAATAGCTGAGATGCCAATTCCGAGGGAAAGAACTAATGGAACGGTTACAGGGCCGGTAGTTACAGCACCACAATCCCAAGCTAAACCGATTACGGAAGCGGTCTCTGGATTTAGATATGTAATAATGGTTAGAACAATTGTTATAATAACACATGGAAAGATAAGGTATCCCAACCGCCAGTTAGCCAGGAATCGAAGTATTCCCAGAGTTGTGGCTACTCCGACACCGAGACCCACTGATACCACAAGCAGAAATGAGTGATTATTCAGAATATCAAAGAGCAGGGGGGCTTTTCCTACATCTATCCAGGCTCCAGCCGTCTTTAGGGTGCCTATAGCTGGTTCGGCCAATGTAGCTGCTATCCCAACCAGGAAAGCAAAAGCAAGGACAACGGGTAAAGTCGACTTGACCGGGAGCTTTGACCCGATATTTTCGGCAAAGGGCATAAGACCGAGCCGAAGTCCCTCCATAAAGAACATAAGACCCAATATCACTCCTGCGATACCTATACCTATTGACAAAGAATTTTCAGTTGTATAGCGGATTACGATTAATTGAAAAAGAACAAGCCAGATAACTATAGGGAGGACGATGATAAGCTGCTCTTTCATCTTACTCCAGGTATAAGGAGTAAGTATTACCATCGCATCTTTGAACGAGACATGTACCCTTTCCTCATCCGGTAATGTCATTTCTATGACTTCGAGATCTCTCATTACCTCAGAGCATCCTCTTAAATATTACTAAAACAGAACTAACTCACGCGTTTTGCACTTGTGAAATTAACATAAAATGTAACATTTTAGCTCTTTGAAATTAACTGGTGAATGAGCATGGAGATGTCTTTTTTTACCATGCCCTCACAAAGACGAGTCGGTAGGCCGCTTCAAACTGGCGCACACGGACAAAGGCCCTGGAAGACAATGACGAGT
>JAPVWE010000147.1 GCA_028572035.1 Desulfobacteraceae bacterium
CTTTGTCGACCCAAGATTGGATGATCTAAGACTCGTTTTTTGTTTTCACTCTTCCCACTTTTAAGAGAACTGTTTTGTCTCGAAAGGCCACCTTTTGGGCCAGAAATGCCTCGAACAACAAGGGCATATCTTTTGGGGATGGAGATACTCAAAACGGGAGTACGATCCTGTTTCGACTTGTTTAGTATTTTAACCACCTTGCCTCTAGAGATTTTCTTACCTTCTCTATCTACCGCAGATACTTCCTCTCCAACTTCGGGTAGGGGCAAAAATTCAAAGGGAAATGAAACCAATGCCTCATCATCGGTGTAATTCAAACTGAGTACAAAAATTGCCAAACCAGGACAGGAACTTATACAAACGCCACAACCTGTGCATTTGTCTTCATCCAAAACCGGCAGGTTAGTAATAGGAGACCCAATCTTAATTGCTCCTAAGGAACAACCGGCTTCACAGGGGTCGCAAGGAATTTCTTCAATGCATTCAATTATAGCAACGGGACCCCTCTTTAGTCGTTTCAAACTAGGCCAACCCGGTGTTTTTTCAAGCTCATCCAGGGTAGGAATCCCTTCCACGGCGGCTCCCTTACTTTTCCACAACCGTATCCGGCTGTTCTGGTTTGTCTCTGTCATGATATTTGCTCTAACTCTTTTTTATGGCTTCGCACTCTTTTGCTCAAGGTGGCCTGCTCCCGTTTTCATCTTCAACCTGACCAACCCCTGGTTCAGTTCAACCCCTTAAATCTTGAAAAAGCAAAAGCGTCAATTGATATTGAGGTCGTCTTTTCTGTTATCAGTTCCGATATCAATTTCCCTGTTATGGGGGCAAGTGTAACCCCTTCTCCAGCATGTCCTGTGGCTATGACAAAGTTTCTAGGACTGTTTAGCCTGCTCAAAATTGGGAGACCATCCACATAACAGAATGGTCTTAGTCCGGCGAATAGTCTAATAGAATTAACACTTTTGAGTTTTGGCATAAATCTAGCAGCTCTTTTTGCTAAGTATCTTATTGTTTGCATTGTTACCCTGGTGGTATAATCTGCAAAATCGCGGCTACTTCCTATGGTCCAATTTCCCGTATTTTCTTGTACATAACTTCCTGCAACTCCAAGTCTTATTCTTGGATCTTCGGATTTTTCCACCGCTGCAAGGTCAAAGGCTGTGGTCAAATAATCAGCGTCTAATATGTACCTCCACCTTTTGTTAAGTGGCAGGCGTTCTGTAACTATGATTTGTCCTCTTCTTGGTCTAACAGGTATACTAATGCCGACCATTTTCCCAATTTGGGAAGCCCATGCCCCGGCAGCATTTACAACGAAATTAGTTCCTATTTTCTCTCTATCTGTAACGACGGATGTGATCCTGTTCTTATCCCTTTCTATTTTTTTGACTTCGCGGGAAAGAAAAAACTCTGTTCCCAGTTTTCTTGCAGCATACGCAAATCCATAATTTACCTTAAATGGATTCATTATCCCACCCTCCTGCTCTTCGACCCCAGCAACCACATCCCCTCCCAGGGTAGGTTCCAGTTCACGGAGGCGGTCTCCTTCTATCAACTGGACATTTATTCCTTGTCTTCGCTTTTTTTCGACATGCTTTTGCATATCAGGATACTGCTCCTCATCAACGCTGCATACTAGCGAACCTGTATTTTCGTAGTCAACATCATATCCTATTTCCTGAGACAGGTTCCTATATATCTCAAGACTTGGCCTTGCAAGTTCAAGAATAGGTGGATGAAAAAGTTGAAGGGCACACCCACCCTGATTGGCTCCCGAAGCCCCAAAAGATAATCCCTTCTTTTTTTCTATTACAATTACCTTTACCCCCTTTTTGGCCAGGTAATAGGCTACTGAACATCCTATAATTCCGCCTCCCACCACCACCACATCTGCGATTCTATTCAACTCTCTTTTTCCTCTTTCTTGGCTAGAAACTCAATTTTGATTGGTCTTACAGGAGGGCGCGTGCTGGAAGGAAATATCTCACTTACTTTTCTATTTGTTTCTTCGGATATTATCTTTTCTACCAAAAGCGCACATGTTCTTCCCTGGCATAGGCCCATTCCAGCGCGTGTTAATCTTTTGACCTCATCGGCTGTCCTAAGATTGAATTGCCTAATAGCACCTCTTATCTCTCGTTCAGTAATCTCCTCACACCTACAAATTATGTCATGTACCCGTTTGTGCATTGATTTATCATTCGGAATCAAATCCCAGATTTATTTCTCGGGTATTTATTGCAGCTCCTTTTTCAGGTGGACTGGCAAGCTTAGCATAAATTTTTAGGATGCCGTCTTTTACCTTTGGCTCTGGAGAAGACCAGTTTTTGTGTCGTTTCTTCATTTCTTCTACCGATAAGTCGACACTGAGTTTTCTCTCTGGTACGTTTATATCTATGATATCTCCATCCTTTAATAGTGCAATTGGGCCACCTTCCATCGCTTCTGGAGATATATGTCCTATTATTGGACCACGGTTGAATCCAGAGAACCTTCCATCTGTTACCAGAGCTACTGATTCCTCCAAACCAAGTGCAACTAAGGCATCACATGATAACATAACCTCCTTCATTCCGGGAGCTCCCTTTGGCCCCTCGTATCTAACAACAATTATGTCCCCTTCATGAATTTTTCCTTCTTTCAAAGCTTCATATGCTTCCCTGTCTCCATGGAAGACTCGTGCTGGCCCTCTAAACGTCAGCATATTCTTTGACATGGCTGTAGTTCTAGTAATTGATCCATTTGGAGCCAAATTGCCCTTTAGAATGGCAAGACCACCCTCCTTGTTCAGGGGACTCTTAACAGCGTATATGACTTTTCTATCGACCTCTTGCCTCGAGCTCGAAAGATTCTCCTTTAAAGTTTTCCCATCAACCGTTATGCAATCTAGATAGAGAGAACTTCTCAGTTCCTTCATTATGGCAGGCACTCCGCCTGCACAATGTAGATCCACGACTGTATACTCTCCATTTGGCTTGACATTACAGATACAGGGGATTTTCCTGCTGTATTCATCAAATATTTCAAAATTGAAATCAATTCCAAGTTCATTAGCAAAGGTGAGGATATGAAGAATAGCATTTGTAGAACCACCTATAGCTATATCTACCATAGTAGCATTTCTTAATGAATTCTCTGTTATGATCTCGGAGGGTTTTCTTTTTTCTCTGATGAGATCAACTATTCTTCTGCCAGATCTTTTGGCAATTCGGAGTCTCTCTGAAGACTGGGCAGGGGCAGTAGAACTTCCTGAAAGAGACATACCTAATGCCTCGGTGAGGATCTGCATAGTATTTGCTGTCCCGAGGACAGGACAAGCCCCGGGACCGGGACACACATAATCTTCCCTTGCAAGGATATCTTCTTCACATGCCTTCCCTGTACCTAGAGCAGCTACAGCTTCGTTTATATCTGGCATAACAAGAGTCTCTCCTTTATACCTGCCAGGATACATTGGTCCGCCAGTCACAATTATTGACGGAATGTTCAGTCTTTCGGCAGCCATTATTTCTCCAGGAATTATGTTGTCGCAGGAAGAAAGTAGTACCAGGCCATCAAATAGATGCACTCTTGCCATTATTTCTATGGACGCTGCAAGGACATCTCTTATGACCAATTCATACTTCAGATTTTCCGTGCCAATGGCAATATTTCCACACGTGGCAAAGGTTCCGAATTCAAAGGGAGTTCCACCATTTTGCCATATTCCTGCTTTGACCTGCTCAGCAATCTGCCTGAGGTGAGCGTGACCCGGAGATGCCTCGCTCCATGTATTGACCACTCCAATCGAAGGTTTGGATAGATCTTCATCAGTGTAGCCCATGGCCTTGTAAATGGCTCTTCGATGGGAAGATTCAGCGCCCTTGAAGTATTGGTTGTTAGGCTCATCAGCTCTCATGCTATCAGTCCTCCGGTAATATCACCCCTCTGGCCAAAAACTTTACCGCCCTCTTTTCTTGCCGTAGGACTTTTATCCCTGTCCTAACGACCCTTCCAGCTTTCCTAACTTTCTAAGCTCTTCCCTTATTTTCTCCTTCAAATCTCGGGGCACCTTGGTTGCAGGCATCAGTGCATCTCC
>JAPVWE010000148.1 GCA_028572035.1 Desulfobacteraceae bacterium
CTGCTCCTCCCTTGTGGAATTTTTGAAGATTCCCATCCTTGCTTCTTGTTCCCTCAGGGAAGAAAACCACAGATGCCCCTTGTCTTATTTTTTGAACAGCCGTTTCCAGGGTCAGAGCTGTATCCTTCCGCTTCCTGCCGCCTACGTATATATGGCCCATTCGCTCAAGGGCATAACCGAAGATCGGCATTTTCTTTACCTCCGGCTTTATTGTCCACCGGAGCTGGAGGGGGAGTTTTCCTATCAAGGCCCAAGGATCCATCAAGCCCTGATGATTGGACATGACGATGTAAGTACGACCTTTCTCTATCTTTTCCTTGCCTTTTATCGCCAACCTGGTACCAGAACTGTAGATGTTGAGCAAAGACCAAAACTTGCCTATATAATGGACCAAGTTTCCTTTTCTATCGAATGGTGAAATGGCGATAATTACCAGTGCTAAGATCACTGTATTAAGGATCAAGGAGAGAAGATAAAAAGGGCGTATTAAAGGGTACAGAACCCACAAAAAGATGACCTTCAAATCAAAAATCCTTTACAAAATACGGGTTCAATCTTAAGCTTACTCCAATTCTGCTCAATAACTTATAGCCAACACAGAAAAATGTCAAATCAAAGTCACCAGATATCTCGCCTCCTTATCTGTATCTGTCCCGGAACTCTGCTTTTCTTGACTTTTTTTGGATGCTCCACGCAATACATTGTCAAATCCCCCAGGTACGCTATATATGAGGGTGAAATCAACCAGCACACCCGATTAATCAACGCCAAAAGGAAACGGATATTTGAGATCATCACCCAAGAGGAAACCTTTAGGCAGATATGCCCAAAAGGCACCATCGTCACCCATGAGTCTCTACCACCCTATCGGGTTGGGACTATAATCAAGACAAGAATCGTCCATATATTTGAGCTGGATTGGACCTCACGGGTTGAGGAATTGATTCCGGATAGAAAGATCCGAATCCAATTCTTAGACGGATTTTTTGCTGGTGGAACGGAAATCTGGGAGCTTGAAAGTGTGGGTGAGTATACCCGGGTAACTCATACGATTATTGTTAAGCCTAAGGGTCTTGTTAGCCAATTGGCCTGGATTTTGAAAGTCAGGCTGAAACACAATAAGATGGTCGAAGCCCTACTTGACAACCTGGAAGAAGTCTCAGAAACGGTCGGAGAAGTTATGGGCTTCGCCCCAATTGGAAGATTGGCCCGCCCTGGCGCTACTCAGCGGGAATAAGCTGCTATCGCTGTAATATTTTGGAAGTGACGCTTACTGAACTCCGGCCATGGAAGTCAGGTCTGGGCCAGGGAGTAATGGAGTACTGGAATGATGGGTCCAGAGGAAGAAAAACATCAATATGACTTTTACCGCTTTTGGTGCCCATCATTCCAATATTCCACTATTCCATGGGGGAAGCGAAAACCTAAAACTAAAAAAAGCCCTTTACCTTTCCGCCTGAGGCGGATAGAAATTCCGAGATACTTAACCATAACTAATGTCAATGCAAAAGATCGATCATTGCATCCTCTGTAATGGTTCCAATTTTCGTATCATCCATCAAAAGGACCAGTGGCAATATCTCCGCTGCCTGAACTGCGACCTGGTGTCTCTCCATCCCCGGCCGACTCCCCAAGTATTAATGAAAAACTACCAAGACTATTTGCCCGTGCAACCGGAAGAAATCAGCGAATGGGAAATAATGATGAAACCGGTTTTCGATAAGTCTGCCGATCTGATCGAATCTCGAACCAAGTCCGGCAGAGGGGGATTGCTGGATATCGGCTGCGGGTATGGGTTTTTTTTACAAGAGATGAAGTGCCGTGGATGGAAGGTTGAGGGGATAGAGATATCAGAGGTTGGTAGACAATTCGTGCGGGAAAAATGGGGTATTCATGTGTATTCTCAACCGCTGGAAGGCCTTGCCCTCTCTGAGAACCTTTTTGATGTCGTTACTCTTTTCTACGTTATTGAGCATGTTGATGATCCGTTAGCCCTCCTTAAGGAGGTAAATAGGATCCTCAAGCCTGGTGGTCTTGTCTTTCTTCGATGGCCCCATTCAACCCCAATCATCAGAATACTGGGCCCCTACAGCAGAAAATCGGATCTCTACCATACCCCGTACCACCTCTATGATTTTTCACCGAGGACAATGGAAAAGATGCTGAGTTATTGTGGATTTAGGGAGATTGAAACAATGATAAAGGGAAATACCAGGCCATCGAAGAGATTTAATAGATGGGCCTCAGTTATCTTCGGTGGGGTTGGAGAAGCCGTATATTACCTATCCAGAAGACATTTTTTGTTACCAGGGATTAGCAAAACAACCTTAGCTATCAAACCAACTGAGCGGCTTTGCCAGGGGAACCAAACGCCTATTTGACTACTCTCAGGATAGGCATTAGCTCCATCAATTGTCAGGTGCCTTATCTACCAATGCTCAACGCCGGATCAAACCTACCGGCAACCATGGGGCTCTGTGCATTCATGGTTGCCCTTCTTACCTGCTCCGATAGAAAGGGGATAAGTTCTCCAAGGCTAACCCGCTTATCCTTATTGTAATCAGCCTCCCCCTTTAGCCCTTTGAGTAAAAAATGAGTGAATACGCCATGCCCTCCGCCCCATTTTTCACCTTCCTGGGAAAATTGCCTGTCATCTGACGCACTGATGACTGCAACCCCGGCACCGATCATGGAGAGGTTTTGTAGCCCTGAGCTGATTGGGTTGAGTTTTATAGCCCTGTTAGCTCTTCGGGCGACATCAAAGCCCTGTCCAACACCGCCGGCATGGCAGGCGTCTGCTATCACCACCACCTTTCTAGCCTTAATAAACCTCTTGAGTGCCGTCTCAATGTCCCACATGGGAAAACCAGTGGTAGCTATACTATCGTACTGGGCATCGTAAGGGAGAAGGAAAAGGTTTTCAGGGGAATCGGGCGAGTCAGGAGAGCCGTGGCCTGCAAAAAAGATAATCACCATATCCTCTTCTATTGCCTGCTTGAGCCAGACAAACAAGGCCTCTTTGATATTGGATCCTGTGGCCTGTTCGTTGACCAGGAGTTTTATCCGTGAAGGAGGATAACGGCCCCCATCGGGTGAGGTTAGCCAGTTGTAGAAAGACTGGGCGTCGGCGGCAGCGTATCTGAGGGCAGGTATACGGCTGTCGTGATAATCGGATACCCCGACTATGACAGCCCAGTGCTGTGAGATGTCTTGTCTTGGCAGGGGGGGAGGTTTTACAGACGGTTTAGGGTGTTCCCTTCCGCTTTCAGGGATTGTTGTCTTCTCCTTTTGTATCTCAGGTGAAAGGACAGCAGTCTTGGGACTAACACCGGCGGCATATTCAACTTTTTCAACCTCATAGCCAATAAAATAATTACCAATAGCCTTGTGCGATAAGACCCTGGTATGATACTTAACCTTGAGCCTATCACCAATTTTCGGCCATGCCTTTGGTGTGAAAACAGTCTTCCTTCCTACCTTAAAGTTTATCTTCTGTCCATCATCGGATTTTACTACAAGGATCTTTTTTTGCAGATGTACCAATGTTCCTTCAAGGTATTTGAAATCCTCAGACTGTGATGCAATTGAAGGGACAGCAGTCTTGGGACTAACACCAGCGGCATATTCAACTTTTTCAACCTCATAGCCAATAAAATAATTACCAATAGCCTTGTGGGTTAAGACCCTGGTATGATACTTAACCCTGATCCTGTCACCGATCTTCGGCCATGCCTTTGGTGTGAAAACGGTCTTCCTTCCTACCTTAAAGTTTATCTTCTGTCCATCATCGGATTTCACCACAAGGACCTTATCAATCCGATGGACCAGCGTCCCTTCAAGGTATTTAAAATCCTCAGACTGTGATGCAACTGCTTGTCTCCTCCAACCGAATTCTCCGGAAATAATCGCAAAAAGCCAGAGGACTGCTAAAAGGGTGATACCTTTTTTCCCCAGTACGACTTTTGCCCTCATAGAATTCATCCTCCTAATCAAAGGATCCTTTGTTATCCTATTGTTGATACCTGATAATCCTTTGTCAACTTTA
>JAPVWE010000149.1 GCA_028572035.1 Desulfobacteraceae bacterium
GAGCAAACCCCAAATATTTGACCATTGCAGAACACGGTGGAATTTCCTTTGAGATATCGCCTTTCAGAAACACTCCTTACCCTATTAACCATCAATGCCTCGACTTTTGAACGTTACGAATTTGTTCCGATTCTCTTGACACTCATCCCTCTTTTCCCTATACTCCCTCCCTCAAAAACCAAGCCTTTATCATTTCATTTGCTGAAAGGGGGCCCCATGGATCTGGCAGTTTTTGAAGAGATGGATACACCAGAATTTCGTAGCTACACTGAATTTCTTCTCTGGCACTATCGTGTTATGGACGCATTCTGGTTTATCTATGTGGCAGAACGCTTTGATCAATCATCCGCAGAGCGGATCAACGAACAGGTTTGGGGGCGGGTGGCCGGGATGGCTGCCAAGGATCTAGTGCGCCGCTTCCGGGTTCGGGAAAAGGGTCTAAAGGGGTTTGTGAAGACCCTCAGGTATTTCCCCTGGTGCATACTTACGGGCTACCAAATCCAGGAAAAACCGGGTGAGGTGATTATTTCTGTCCCCTCCTGCCCTACCCAAGAAGCACGGATCAGACGAGGGTTAGCTGAGTTTGTATGCAAGGAGATGCACCGAGGAGAATTTAGAAGCTTTGCCAGTGAAGTTGACGAGAAAATTCAGGTCGAGTGCCTTTTCGCACCGCCCGATCCACATCCGGAGGATATGTTTTGTAAGTGGCGTTTTTATCTGGGAAAGAAAAGGGGTTAACACCGGGCAGGATTCTTGATTTCATCCATGTTTCCTGTATTAAAGCGAGCCCATTTCGGAGCACCTCTGGGCTTTGGCCTCTTTCCGTAAAAGATGTCATCCATAAAGGAAAAGAGGCGCCTTGAGATCTTGTTTCTGGTAATGAGCTCCAGTATCAGCTTGTGGGGGAATGTCCTTGCGTGACTCCATGGGCATACTCTCATACAGATGTTGCAGTCCGTTCCAATATTTCCCCAGTATTCAAAACAGGTCTCAGCATTCAACTTCCACCGAAGCATCCCATTGACTACTGTCTGATCTTTTTCCAGCGGAATAGAATTGGAAGGACAGCACACAGCGCATTTCTTACAGATCCTGCAAAAATCCTCAACCCCTATGTCCACCGGTTTATCAGGCAGGAGGGGAAGGTCAGTAGTCACGGACCCCAGCCTTACCCGCGGGCCAAAATCTTGGGTGATCAGATACCCAAGTCGACCCAACTCTCCCAAACCTGCATCTACTGCCAGCGGGACCATGAGGGCCTCGTAATTACGAAGGTGATTCGCCGTTGAAGAATACCCGAGGTTGGCGATGAAGCTTGCAAGCTGAGTAGCGATATAGGCCCCTTTTGCATAATTGTTCATGCTTTCAATCATGGTAGGTGTGTGGGGCGCAGTCCCGACCATTTCAAAGGACATCTCCATGGCAAAGACAACCCCATATTTATGTTCTACTTTGATCTCCTTACCCCAATCCTTCCAGTTCTCGTGAAAGATCTCTCCCCTATGGGAATAGACCCAAAGGGGATTGATCTCGGTTATTCCAACCAGATCAGCCCCAAGGTTTCGGGCATAGCCCTTGACTCTCTCTGTAGCCTCTTCAGGGCTGAGAGAAATCTTCTTTCCTCTCAATTCGGGGTAAGCTTGGGGTTTAACTTTATCAGGGGCTGAAAGGTGCAGGGGAATGGATACGGATGCCAGTGTTGCCGCTACATTTGACCCTTGATGGGGTCCATCTATTGTGCCGGGGTGTCCCAGAGGCCCTCCCATTTTTCTTCTCTTGGCATCGAATTCCTCATATTCCGGGTGTTCCTTGTAAAATAGCTTGTATTGTTCAGAATCGGGTCGAAGAGAGCGATTTCTTGCAAAGACTATCTCTCTTTCGTCATGCCTTTTCACTTTTCCAACGATTAACCCTCTTGCCGCTTCCAGGGCCCTTTGATTAGGCGTAGCCTTCCTTATGAGGAGAAAAGCGGCTAAAGCGCCAAAAATAAGCCCTGCTATCAGGAGGGCAAGGCCGAGTTTGGTCTCAAAAAAGTGGATCTCTCTGAGGAAAAAGAAGACAACCACCAGAGCCAGCATGCCTAAGAATTGTAATCCAGCAAATACAGTTGCCCTCTTCTCTTTTTCCCAGATGCATGAAATAAAAAAGGTTAGACCAATGAATGCCTGAACCATTAGAGCCAGGGCCGCTATGAAGATCAAAATACTCACCATCTGTTTTCGTCCCAATAGATTTATGCAAATCTACTGCTTATGGTATGGGATCTTCGCACAAAACCCCAATGTAGACAACCTCTTTTATAAGTAGACCCTGTTAGATTTCACACGGGGCATTCTAACAGGGTAAAGAGAATGAAAAAGGAAATCAAGGACTTATACCTATTCCATGTAGCATAAGTAATCAGAGTGAAATTAGCATCTGCCCCCATGCTATCACTCGCTGACACCCGGTTGGGATTGAAGCATACGCTAACCTTGAATTTCTCCTTTATATCAAAATAAGTAAGGGCACTCCATCATAAATCGATGAAATGCCCTTTTTCCCCTCAGAACAATTAGCTATACTACAGTGACATTTACTGCAGCAGGACCTTTTTCCCCTTGCTCTATATCAAAGGTAACCTTGTCACCTTCATTAAGAGACTTGAAACCGGTTGCATTGATTCCTGAATGATGAACAAATACATCCGGTCCATCTTCCTGCTCAATGAAACCATAACCCTTGCTACTATTAAACCATTTTACAACTCCACTAGCCATAGTGACACCCTCCTTTCAAATAGATTCTCATGGTCTCAAACTTCAGGTTGCCACTTTTGACAAATGGATATTTCCCTCAGAACGAAACCGGCCCACCAATAAAGACGTGCCTTTATTGATTATTCCTATGATAACCTGCTTCTTAAGTAAAATCAAGTTATTATTGGTATTGATAAGAATCGGCTGTTTCTTGTAGGGACAATAGGGAAATTACGGTTGTGTGTCAAGGCTGAGGTCAAATTTCCTTCTGAGATCTATAGATCATCTCTTGGCAGTTAC
Source organism: Desulfobacteraceae bacterium (assembly GCA_028572035.1). GTDB lineage: Bacteria > Desulfobacterota > DSM-4660 > Desulfatiglandales > B25-G16 > JABXJZ01. The sequence continues at coordinate 3,039 of JAPVWE010000149.1, forward strand.
ACATCATGGGGATGATTAAACAGGACATCCTGGCAAGGTAGGTAGGTTAAGCCATTCCCCCTCCTTCACGATGCTATCTTTTCCCTGTAGTATTGATGATACTCAAGAACCTTTTTTATATAGTAGTGTGTGGCCTTAAAAGGTGGGACGCCTTGATACTTCCTGACTTTCCTGCTACCGGCATTGTAGGCTGCAAGGGCCAGTCTGACATCCCCCTTATATCGATCCAGGAGACCTTTAAAGTGCCTAACACCGGCGTTGATATTTTGCTCCGGATTGAAGCTATCTCCTACACCCAGGACCTCGGCTGTCTTAGGCATCAACTGCATGAGTCCCTTTGCACCTCTTCTGGAGATTGCCTTGGGGTTGTAGCTGGACTCTGCCATAATGATAGCCTTTATGAGGGCTGGATCAACCTGATAGCGATTTGCAGCCCGAAGGATAATCGGCTGCAATAAAGCTTCCGTTTTCTTGGCATGAACGGCTAACAGGTTTCTTTCCGGGCTACGAGTGGGATGCTCCTCTCTTAAAGATGGGGGGATCTCGACCCCAGTCGGCTCATCCAACATCTCTCCCAAGCTGGGATCGGCTTTGGGCTCCATCGGTGCGATCTGTCTGGGTTCAATGTTCACAGAAGTACTCAGCTGGCTAGAGACCATGGATTTTCCAACCTCCTGCTCGATGTGCTTCTGGTCCTCGTAGAAGTGGGGAACAAATACAGCTATAATCACTGCAACAATGAATAGCCAGCGGATCAGATCCACTGAAGATGGTTTTATGGGCAACGCTTGCTCCACAGTTGATCTCCTTTTTTCACCCAAATTACTACATTCATCATCTGTCTCTCTCAACCTGTCTGTAACACAGTGAATGAGGTGGCTTTCACTGAATCCGTTAATTATACGAAGTTGCATTCAAACGGCTACCATTTATAAACGTCATTGCGAATACTTCGTTGCTCAGCATAAACTCAGTGAAGCAATCCCTGGCCCAGACCCCT
>JAPVWE010000150.1 GCA_028572035.1 Desulfobacteraceae bacterium
CCGCTTCAAACTGGCGCACACGGACAAAGGCCCTGGAAGACAATGACGAGTTGCTCGTGCGCATGGTTTGAAGCGGCACGCTGAGGCCCCCTGTTAGAGGGCATGAGGTAAAAAAAGACATCTCCATGCTCATGCGTCTCACCAAGGGTAACTATGTGGCTTTTAATAAAGGCCAGGGGGAGTTTTCAAAGAACTAAAATGTTACAGATATTGCTTTTCAGAAACATCTCCAGCCCTGATTAAAATGAGATCTCTACATAAGAAATATGCATATAAAAGGAGTTTGTAAATTTCTGATACAAGAAAATAAAGAATCGCGGGTTGTTTGTTGTGTTTACTTTAAACTTTAGGCACTTCTTATGAAACCCATACTCCAGATAGAAAATATCTATAAAAGCTTTGAAAATAATGGCCAGATAATTCAAGTGCTTAAAGGGATCAACTTACAGGTTTTACCAGGTGAATCTCTTGCTATAACAGGACCCTCCGGAGCAGGCAAGTCAACCCTCCTCAATATTATGGGGACATTAGAGCTGCCATCCAAGGGTAAGGTTTTTTTCAACGACAGTGATGTCTATCAAATGGATGAGATGGGCCTCAGTAAGATCAGAAACCGTGAAATAGGCTTTATCTTCCAGTTCCATCATCTTCTTCCCGAATTTAATGCCGAGGAAAACGCCATGATTCCCGCCCTAATATCCAGGTACAGTGAGAGAAAGTCCGCTGAAATGGCCTCAGCTATACTCTCTCAGATGGGCTTAAAAGATAGGCTGAGACACAGGGTTGGTGAGCTTTCTGGAGGAGAGCAGCAAAGGGTTGCAATTGCCAGGGCGTTAATTATGGGGCCCAAATTGCTCTTAGCAGATGAGCCCACAGGAAACCTGGATAAGGTAACAGGTGATGAGATAACAGAGCTGTTACTCTCCCTCAATAAGAGCCAAGACTTGGCTTTGGTCATAGCTACCCATAATCTGGAGCTGGCTCACAAGATGTCCAAGCAGTTGCAATTAGTTGATGGCAGGTTTGCATGATAGGTGATATCAGTTGTCATCTGTCCGTAGTCAGTTGTATTTGTGTTTCGAAATACTTGGATGAAAGATTGAACCATCAGGTGCCATTACTGCTATATGTTTGAACTGTTTCTTTCTGCCACTCCTTTCAACGGACAATGGACAACCATCAACGGACGCTTCTGAGGTTAATGATTCAAAAGATACTCCCCTATTCTGGCCATATGTTGGGGCCTTTTGCTGTTCTGTCACTCTTAATCGCTCTTTTGATACATACCAATGTCTGGGCGCAGGTGTCAGAGAAGATAGCTGTCCTTCCCTTCAAGATTTATATGCTGAAACCTATGGATTATCTAGTTGTCGATCTCCAAGAGATGTTAACGGCAAGGCTGGCAAGGGAAGGATTTGACCTTCTCGATCCGGCAATAATAAATAAGAGTGAACTATCCGGGATAACAGTGGCAGATTCAGATCGTGCAAGGGGGATCGCAGAAGAGAAGAGGATCGGTTGGTTAGTAGAAGGAAGTCTTACCCAGATTGGAGAAAGGATACGTGTTGACCTTACCCTCCTTCCTGTATCAACTGAAAGGAGACCTGTTTCTATTTTTGTTTCAGGAGATAAGGTGGATGAATTAGCTCAGATAATGGACAGGGCAGCAGTAACCGTAAAAAACCGCATTAAAGGTATTATCCCGATAGATTCAGTCCATATTAAGGGAAACAAAAGGATTGAAACCGATGCCATCCTTGCGACCATTGAGAGTCAAAAGGGGACAGTGTTTGACCCAGGCAGCCTCGACAAAGATCTTAGATCGATATATCAAATGGGTTTTTTCGATGATGTCCAGATAGATGTTGAGGAGGGTCCCGGAGGTAAGATAGTCACCTTCAAGGTTAGTGAAAAACCATCAATTGGCGCGATTAAATTTGAGGGGAACAAGAAGATTGATCGGAAGGATCTGATGGAGATCTTAGGGATAAAAGAATACTCTATCCTCAATAGGAAAGGTGTCAAAGACAGCATAGAGAGGTTAAGAGATCATTACCATCAGAAGGGATATTACAATGTTGAAATAAGAGAAAGGATCGAGGATCTTCCTAACAATGAGGTGGCCCTCATCTATGAAATTAAGGAGGGAGATAAGGTCTATATAAGAGAGATTAGGTTTGTAGGAAACACTAAGATTAGTGATGATGATCTTAAGGATGTTATGGAGACAAGCGAGAAGGGGCCTTGGTCATTTCTAACTTCCTCCGGTCGTCTGGATAGAAAAGAATTAGAAAGCGACATTTTCAAAATAAAATCGCACTACTATAACAACGGTTATATAAAGGCAAGGGTAAGTGAACCGGAGATCACCTATGGAAAGGAGGAGGTTGAAGTCCATGAGGAAACGTATTGGATGGACGATGAAAGTGAACCGGAGATCACCCATAAAAAGGAGGAGGGGCTTATAATTACTATCAAGATTGATGAAGGCCCTCAATATGGTATCAGGAAGGTGAGTATTGAGGGAGATCTTATAAAAGAGGTCGATGAGCTCTATCAGGTGGTTAAAATAACAAAAGAGAAGGTATACAATCGGGAGGTTATCAGGTCTGATACATTAGCTTTGAGTGGGATTTATGCAGACGAAGGCTATGCCCTGGTTGATGTTTCCCCTGAGATCAAAGAAGATGATAAAGAACATAAGGTTGATATTACATACCGGATTTCGAGAGGAAAGAAGGTTAGGTTTGAGAGGATACTAATCACTGGAAATGACAGAACCAGGGACAAGGTTATTCGCCGGGAGCTAAAGGTTATTGAGGGTGGATATTTCAGTGGAAAGAAACTAAAAAGAAGCAGTCAGAATCTTTATCGCCTCGGTTTTTTTGAGGCGGTGGAGGTTAACACAAAAAAGGGAAGCAGCGATGAGGAGATGATCCTTGCCATAGGTATCAAGGAGAGACCAACCGGTGTCTTTTCCCTTGGTATTGGATATAGTTCGGTGGAAAAGGCTATAGGGATGTTGGAAATATCCCAGAACAACCTCTTTGGCCGTGGACAGACAGTATCGGCCAGGGCCTCTGTGAGCTCCAAGTCCACAAGATATACCTTGAGTTTTACTGAGCCATGGCTATTTGATAAGCCTTTATCAGCAGGTATCGATCTATATGACTGGAGGTACAGCTATGATGAATATACCAAGGACAGCCTTGGGGGAAGACTGAGGTTCGGTTTTCCCTTGGGACTTGAGTTCACCAGGGGCAGAGTTGTCTATACCTATGACGATGCCAGGATCTCGGATGTAAAAGAGACAGCCTCTCAGGTAATACAGGATATGGTGGGAAGTAATCTTACGAGCAGTTTGACCCCTGGTGTTTCCAGGGATAGCAGAGATAGGCGCTTTAATGCCAGAGAGGGCTCTGTGAACTCCACGACAGTAGAATATGCAGGCGGTATCCTCGGGGGAGATAACTATTTTACCAAATACAGGGCCAGATCAGCCTGGTTTTTCCCTTTCTTCTGGGATGCGGCATTTTCTGTGCAAGGAAAATGGGGCTATGTTGAGCAGAGGCCAGGAGGAAAATTGCCTGTTTATGAAAAATTCAGATTAGGAGGAATGAATACGGTCAGGGGATTTGATTATGGCTCCATTTCACCTGTTGACCCGCTTACAGGTGACAGGATAGGTGGAGAAAAGATGATGGTCTATAACGTTGAGTTCCGGTTTCCTCTTGTGAAGGAACAGGGAGTGGTGGGTGTCCTGTTCTTTGATGCGGGAAATGTCTTTACCAAGGATGAGGACTATACCTTTGATGGGATTAGGCGAGGTGCGGGGGCAGGGATAAGGTGGTATTCACCGGTAGGGCCTCTCCGTTTGGAATGGGCGAAAATTCTTGACCGGAAGCCCGGTGAGCCATCACACAACTGGGAGTTTACTATCGGAACACCATTTTAGGGTGGTTGACTAATAAAGGAAAAATAAGGTACTATGCAAACCTAATTCGAAGTCAGGGGCTTCGCCCAACTGGA
>JAPVWE010000151.1 GCA_028572035.1 Desulfobacteraceae bacterium
GCATCCATGAAACACCCACCAAACAGATACACAAGAATGATTATCCCCATAACAGCATAGTTTGGAAGGGGCAGTCCACTCACCCAATTTGCCAAATCAAATGGAATCCTGGTGATTGCCATGAAGTGTCCAAAGATAACTGCCCCGGTAACTATAACCATGACCATACAACTGATCCTTGTTGTATCCATAAGGGATCTAACGAATCCCTCCCATGTTAACTGCCTCCTTAAGATTGCAAGAAGCAATGTAAAAGATGCACCTACAGCCGCTGCCTCGGTTGGTACAAATATCCCGAAGAAAAGACCTCCCATAACAAAGGCGAAGATAATCAGGGCCTCTAAAACCCCTGTGAATGATCTTGCCTTCTCTCTTAGGGTTGTTTTTGGTCCAGGTGGGGCAAGTGCTGGATTCATTCGCACCCGTATATATACAGTAAGCATGAATAAACCGGCAAGAAGTATACCTGGAAAGATACCGGCGGCAAAGAGCTTTCCAATGGATTGCTCGGTCATGATCCCGTAGACAACGAATATAACACTTGGGGGTATGAGTATGCCAAGACTTCCCCCAGCAGCAACCGTCCCTGTAGCCAAACTCATATCGTATTTGTACCGCCTCATCTCCGGCAGGGTGACAGTTGCCATAGTGGCTGCGGTTGCATTTGTTGATCCTGATATAGCAGAGAATCCTGCACAGGCCCCAATTGTGGCTATGGCCAGGCCGCCCCTGTGGTGGCCCATAAATACATAGACTGAATCATACAGCCTTCTGCTTATTCCAGAATGGAAGGCAATCTGTCCCATAAATACAAAAAGAGGGATAACAGTCAGGCTATACGAAGAGAAAGTCTCAAATACATCTCTGGCTAATAGGCTAAGACCTGCATCAATGGAGACAACATAACTGAAACCAAGAAAGCCAAGGAATGCCATTACAAAGCCAACAGGCATCTTGGAGAAAAGGAGGATTACCAGGACAATAAGGCCAATTATACCGATTGCGGTCAGACTCATTTATCTCTCACCTTACCCAGGGTGTCTGCTAAATTCACCAGAAGGACGAGACAGACGACCATCGCACTCAGGGCAACCCCGTATATTATTGGATAAAAAGGTAGCTCCAAGGTCATAGAAACCTCACCTGCCCTTTGGCAGTCCATACCATACAAGACACTCTGCCAGGCAATGAGGCCGAAGAGTATAATTCCAAAGATTGAGATTATACCCTCAATAATGTCCTGTAACCATTTAGGAAAGAGCTGCACAACAAGGCTCACTGCAACATGGCCCCTTTCTGCCAATGTGTGGGCCATGGCAAAGGATACAGCTGCCGCCCCTAAGAGAGCGACGATCTCATATGTTCCAGGGATGGGCATACGGAAAAAATAACGCAAGAAAACATCTACACAGGTAAGGGACATCATGGCAAAAACGGCTGTGGCCGCTATCATGTCTAATCTGCGTGCTAGGGAAAGGGAATTTTTCTTAAAAGAAAACATATATGAACCTCTTTACCTAATATCTGGGTAACGTTCAAAAGTTCAGGCATTGATGGTTAATAGGGTAATGAGTGTTTCTGAAAGGCCTGCCCGCCATCATCCCGCTCTGCGGGACTCAGGCGAGGCGGGCGGGCGATATCTTAAAGAAAATTCGACCTTCATCTGAGCCCTGAACCCTGAACGGTGAACCCTGAACCCCTACATTGAATGTTTATCATGTGGCCTAAAGAACAATTAGGCCTCAACTTTTGAACGTTACTAATATCTGAGGCAGAGGCAAGCTTTTTAATGGCTACAATGTAGCTAAATATAACAGTTGACTAAAAAGGTCAATCAAAAAGCTTTGAATCCACACCGTTAGCCAGAACAAACTCTTATCTGACCTTTGTCCCGGCCGGAACGTCTTCTTCAAAGAAAGGAATGATGGCTTTGCCTTCTAAATCCGCTGCCAAAAGCATCCCCTGAGATTCAATTCCCCTGATTCTGGCAGGCTTCAGATTGGCAACAACAATTATTTTTTTGCCAATCAAGGTTTCAGGAGGATATACTTCGGCTACTCCGGCAACCATCTGTCTCTTTTCCATTCCAATGTCCACTTCAAGTTTTACAAGCTTCTGTGTTCCTTCCACCTTCTCCGCTTTAAGAACTTGTCCAACCCTTAAATCCATTCTCTTAAATTCATCAAAGGTTATCTGTTCCATTCTTTCCTCCTTTTTTTCTGACTCTGTTTTCTACCTGGCTTCCTGAGGGTGCCCTAATATTTCAACCATACATCCGCTGCGCCTCGATAGCAGCCTGCTGGTGGATTGGCCCAACCTTTTTAGCAGAGTAAGTTATATTTGTCCAGATGCCCGTCTGTCTGGAGAAATGGAGTAGCAGTCCTTCCAGGAAAAGCCAAAGAACTCTGGCCACGGCTAAAAAGACATAGTTTTCGAAGATGCAACAAAAAAATCAAGTCAAAAACAATGTTTGAGATTTTTGTAATTGACTCTCAACCATTCCTTTCCTATACTTCACGTGACAAGAAGATCAAGTAGCCTCAAATCACTATAAAAAATTGAGGATGGAAAGGAGGTGAGGGAAAGCCTGAGGCGACTATCTTTAATCTTAACCTGAAAAAGGAGGTAGCTATGAGTCCTGGAAGCACCTATAAGATTATCGAGCTCGTTGGGACGAGCCCAAACTCATGGGAGGATGCTGCAACAAGTGCTATTGCCACAGCTTCGAAAAGTCTCAAGGATTTGAGAATCGCAGAGATTACAAAGCTGGACCTGACAATTGAGAATGGCAAGGTGACTGGCTACAGGGCCAGGATTAATGTCTCATTTAAATACCATGAAGACTAAGCTTTTCTTGATCAGATGGCCTGAGAGAAGCTTTTCTCTGGCCATCTGATTACAAGTTTATGTGCAAGAGAGTATAAAGCGAATCAGACCTCAAATACCGTCGCGGGCATCTGTCAGGAGGAAAATCAATGGTGATTGACTTTCGGGTTCGTCCACCCATCCCTGAATCATATGTGGAGGTCCCCGAGCTAGAACATTACCTCAAGCTTTACCAGAAGAGCTCAGCCCTGAAGGACTTCGACTTCAAGAAGGGTTGGGATGCGCTGCTTGCGGAAATGGATGAGGCAGGGGTAACGAAGGCTATCCTTGTAGCTGAGGACTTTGAGGAGACACTTGGAAAGAAGGTTCCCAATGAGGCAATTGCAGCGGGGGTGAAAAAATACCCCGACCGGTTTTTTGGGCTTGCGAGCGTTGATCCTCACAAAGGGAAAAAAGCCGTTGAAGAACTCGAGCATGCGGTGAAGGACCTCGATATGGTTGGGCTGACGTTGTGGCCCTGCTTCCATAAGATCTATTCGAATGACAAGAAATACTATCCCCTTTACGAAAAATGCCTTGAACTTGGTATCTTCGTAGTCATCCATACCTCAGTAAACTTCAGCAGCGTCTCGAAGCTGGACCTCGGCAGACCGATCTACCTGGATGAGGTGGCCATGGATTTCCCGGACCTGCGGATCATAGCCAGCCATGCCGGGTGGCCTTGGGTTCTGGAGATGATCGCCGTGGCCTGGCGGCACCCCAATGTCTACATGGAGATCTCAGCAATGCGGCCCAAGTACATGGCCAGGGAGCATTCGGGGTGGGGGCCTCTCCTCAATTATGGGAACACAATCCTTCAGGACCGAATCATGTTTGCAACCAGTTGGCCCCTGCTGCCTTTTAAAAGAAGTGTAGAAGAGGTGGAAGCACTTCCTTTGAAAAAATCTGTCAAGGAAAAGTGGCTCTACCAGAATGCAGCGAAGTTCCTGAATATCGAAGCTTAGTGGTTCGATTCGCAAATATAGTGACGTATTTTGACAACTTGCCTTGGCGGAACTGCTTACTCAGCACTAAGTCCTGAGTAAGCAAGTTCGTCATGGAACTAATGGATCGAAGGACTTAGGAGGCAAACGGATATGAAGCCGGGACTCTTGTTTATGTGGCCAGTGACCCGCTACAAGGACCGCACGGCTATCGTTTTCA
>JAPVWE010000152.1 GCA_028572035.1 Desulfobacteraceae bacterium
GTTAGAGGGCATGAGGTAAAAAAAGACATCTCCATGCTCATGCGTCTCACCAAGGGTGACTATTTGGCCTTGAGTAAAGGCCAGGAGTAGTTTTCAAAGAGCTAAAATGTTACGAGTTTAGGAATAAAATGGGGGATCAGCGCCTATTTGCCCTAAGTCAAGGACGGATTTGTGGGTAAGGATTGGAGTAAAGCCGGGGCTTTAGCGTTCGATTCTTGACATGCCTTTATCATTCTTTCGACTGTTCGGCAAAAAAGTACTAGAGGCCTGCGCCACATGCAGCGCAAGCCTTTACACCACCTAACCGTCTTTTTGCATGCGGTTGACGATTTCTTCCAGAACCCGTTCCCAATCCTCGATCGGTACCTGACAAGTGCCCACCTTCTCGTGGCCTCCGCCGCCGTACTCGAGCATCAGTTTGCCGACATTTGTCTGACTGGTACGGTTCAGGATGCTGTGCCCGCAAGTAAATACAACGTTTTTCTTGTTCTTGCCCCACATCACCCGGACTTCGATATTCTGCTCTGGATAGAGCGCAAACACAAGAAACCGGTTTCCAGAATAAATCGTTTCCTCGTTCATCAAGTTCGTGATGATCACATTTCCGTGGATTTCACAGCACCGCTTGAGCATCTCCTCAAATAGTTCCTGCTGCTTGAAGTAACGCTTTGACCTTTCCTGGACATCCGGAATCAACAGAATGTCTTCATCCGTCTTCGTCCGGCAGTACTGGATCATGTCCTCCATCAACTGGTAATTGCTGATGCGGTAATCCCTAAACCGCCCAAGTCCTGTGCGCGGGTCCATCAAGAAGGAGATCAAAATCCATCCTTTCGGGTTCAAAATCTCCTCGCGTGTCAGATTCCCCGAATCGCTCTTGTTCACCGCATCCAGCAGTGGCAACAAATGTTTCTTAAAGGTTTTTTCCCCGCCATAATAGTCCCAGATCACCTGTGCTGAACTCGGCGCGGGACGGCAGGCCCCTTCAAAGTTGAGTTTTTCGATCTCCAGGCGTTCATCCTCGCTTGCATGGTGATCGAACCAGAGCCCACATCCAGCAACGTAAGGGATATTGGCCAGCACGTCATTGGACGTCACCGCAACCTTACCGTCCTGAACATCCTTTGGGTGGACAAACTTGTATGTATCTATGATTCCATTTTCCACCAACAACACTGCACTTGCCAAACCATCGAAATCAGAACGCGTCAAAAGTCTCATCAAAATCCCTCCTTATGCCAGTTAGGGTTATTCTTTTTTCACTCTTTTTCCTCACACATTCACATTCCATGGCATTTTCGTAACTACTTGAAGACTGGGGTCAGATTGACCCCACTTTTTCCATATGTACAATGTTTTCAGATAGGTTCCAATCAGTATAGAATATGGAGGGCAAAATAGTCAAGGAAAAACTCTGTTAACTCCTTTGACATCTTTTCAACTAAAGGTTTAATCTCAGCGATTTTCTATTTAGCTGCAACCCAGACGGTGTCTATTCCAACTCGTAAATAATCATGAATTATTCCTTTCAAACTAACACCTTTTTTGGTAATCGTTCACCCCCACCCTAACCCTCCCCCGTCAAGGGCTGACATTGGGACACACGTGACACTGTGGGTAGGAAAATATGGCTTTGAATTTCGTTAGGTTCATATCATTTCATATCATTTTGAATTTTGAATATCGAACAAGGAATTTCGAATTATGAAGTATTTTCAAGCTAATACACTTCGACATTCATCATTCCTTGTTCGACATTCGATATTGAATTCAGGCCCATGGCTTAGCTGTTACTTTTGCTAGCACAACGCGCAAATTTGAAGGCTGCAACAGTTATGAATTCTATTTTTCTAACAAAATAGCCTATATACCAATACCCACGGTCTCACGTATGGGCAAAAGTCCCCGTCAAGGGGGAGGGTTTGGGAGGGGGTGCTGAACTATTACCAGTTTGCTCTAATCCCAACTGCGTACTGGCAATCGCTATCATGCAGCTTGTGAAAGGTTGAGAATATCAACTTTAGGTTAGACTGCCTACCTGCCTTATCAAAACATCCTTGTTCAGCTCTAAAGAAACTGAAATTCCTAAGGAGATGTAAGAAATGCCTCGCATTAAGGAGTAGGGTGTATTCAAATATCTCACGTTCAATTAACATTTTACAATTTTAAGGGTAGACTGTATAAGAAACTGAAGAATTTGCCCCGGATAGAAAATGAAGAATCGTTACTATGATCTCAACTCCTACCTTAGGAGTATCTTTGGCTGTAGGGTACAAAAAATATCCTTAGATGCTGGCCTGACCTGCCCGAATAGAGACGGAAGCATTGCAACCGATGGCTGCATATATTGCAACTCAAGGGGATCAGGCACAGGTGCTCTGCAAAAAGGCCTCTCCATTACTGAACAAATATTGAAAGGCAAAGAGTCCCTTAAGAGGCGATACAAGGCCAAAAAGTTTATTGCATACTTTCAGTCTTTTTCAAATACCTATGGGCCCTATGAGAAACTTAAAGGGTTATATAAAGAAGCGCTTGCAATAGATGATATCGTTGGGTTGTCTGTTGGCACCAGGCCAGATTGTGTAGATGAATCGATACTCACCCTCCTTGAGGGTTATACAAAGGACTATCTTGTCTGGATCGAATATGGAATTCAATCTATTCATGACAGAACACTTACTCTTATAAACAGGGGCCATGATGTAAGGTGCTTTAAGAGGGCCGTAAAGGCAACCAGGACCAGGGGGATTAAGATCTGCACCCATGTGATACTTGGTCTTCCTTTTGAAGATAGGCGTGATATGCTTGCTACAGCAGAGGCCGTGGCAGCAATGGGAATTGATGGAATCAAGATCCATCTGCTCTATGTTATTAAAGGTACAGGGATGGAGAAACTATACCAGGAGGGTACCTATAGATGTCTTGAGCAGGATGAATATGCAAATCTTGTCTGCGATTTTCTGGAGCTCCTTCCCCCTGATATGGTCATTCAGCGCCTTACAGGAGACCCCCATCCTGATGAATTGGTGGCCCCCGAGTGGTCGCTCAGAAAAAATGAGACCCTTTCACTCATCAAAAAGATTCTTGCTGATAGAGACTCGTGGCAAGGTAAGAGAAGCGGTCCTTAATTGATAACTTAATTATGCTGACCGCAAATTCTGGAGTTCGCTTTTGGAGTCCCTAGTTATCCTGGTGCCCTTTTTCCGAGAAGGTACCTATGATGATTTGAATGAGGAGACTTCTCCCTTTAATATAGTCCATTTACCTGCCCCTTTAGATCAACTCCCAGTAGAAGAGGAATTGCCTTCGAGAGACGTTGGGAACATGGAATATGGCGGAAGATTTTCAAGTACATTCCGGGAGGTTGACTGGTCTGTCTATTATTTCAGAGGATTCTGCGATTTTCCTTTGTATAAACTCACCTATTATTTCGATCCGATCTTAAATGAAATGGGAGCATTACCGGTTTGTTAATATAGTACCAATAGTTTAAGGGCATGGTAAAAAAAGACATCTCCATGCTCATTGACCAGTTAATTTCAAAGAGCTAAAATGTTACAAAGATAGCGATTTTGTCTATATTAAGTGTAAATATAGCTTTTAGTAGTTAAGAAGGAGTAGGGACGAAGTCTACTAGCAGGGAGCAAACTTAGATATTTGGATATCCATCTTTAGGTTTCATCTGTTTGAAGATATATATTATTAATCTTATGAGAAATATGGTTAGACACAATATCAACAGCCCGCACGATATGGGCATCCAGAAGCCACGTGTGTCTGTATTGGCCAAGCCGATGGAAATGGATACAACTGATAGAAAGATTAGATATAAGGTGAAAAGAGAAAGTAAGAACAAGAGAAATAGAGGGGCAAGTCTTTTTATCATGTAATCCTATCTTCAATCTGTCTACAGAGGAATTCTACCTCCCTTCTAATGCTCCCGTCAATTCTTATATTCTTTTTGGTTTTCTCGTAATCATACAATATTGTTGAATGGTTTCGTTTGAAAGAACGACCGATAAACTCCAG
>JAPVWE010000153.1 GCA_028572035.1 Desulfobacteraceae bacterium
TGTGAGACCTGGCTCAACTCCTCCGAAAGCCGTTTGATCTCTGATGCATCTTCACCCTCCATGGACGTCTTGAGATTGGCGATGGCATTCTCTATCTCTCCTTTGGTGCCGGCATCAAGTTTTTCCCCAGCCTCTTTAAGAGATTTTTCCGTGGTGTAGATGAGGGAGTCAGCAGCGTTTCGAGCATCAACAAGCTCCCTCTTCTTTTTGTCTTCTTCAGCGTGAAGCTCAGCATCCTTGATGAGCCTCTCAATTTCCTGCTCACTGAGGCCGCTCGAGGCAGTTATCTTGATGGACTGTTCCTTTCCTGTTCCTAAATCTTTTGCGGATACACTAACAATACCGTTTGCATCAATATCAAAGGTTACCTCTATCTGAGGAAGCCCTCTCGGCGCTGTTGGAATCCCAACCAGTTCAAAGCGCCCAAGGGTTTTATTGTAAGCCGCCATTTCCCTCTCACCCTGAAGAACATGGATAGACACCGCAGGCTGGTTATCTGCGGCGGTCGAGAATATCTGGCTCTTTTTAGTGGGTATGGTAGTGTTTTTCTCAATGAGCTTTGTGGAAACACCACCGAGGGTCTCAATTCCCAGGGAAAGAGGGGTAACATCAAGTAAGAGAACATCTTTTACGTCACCCTTCAAAACCCCCCCCTGTATGGCTGCACCGATTGCAACAACCTCATCAGGGTTGACACCCTTGTGCGGCTCTTTACCAAAGACTTGCTTTACCTTTTCCTGAACCTTAGGCATCCTGGTCATCCCACCAACCAGAATGACCTCATCAATATCAGCCGTCTTCAAACCAGAATCACCCAAGGCAATCCTGCAGGGTTCGACTGTTTTTTCAATCAGATCCTCTACAAGGGCCTCGAGTTTGGCCCTGGTCAGTTTTATATTCAAGTGTTTTGGCCCGCTTGCATCAGCGGTAATAAAGGGAAGATTAACGTCTGTCTCCGTTGAGGTGGAAAGTTCCATCTTTGCCTTCTCAGCCCCCTCCTTCAACCGCTGTAATGCCATCTTATCATTCCTGAGATCGATCCCCTGATCCTTTTTGAATTCATCGGCAAGGTAGCCCATAACTCTTTGATCAAAGTCCTCACCCCCTAAATGGGTATCTCCATTTGTGGCCTTAACCTCAAAGACTCCATCTCCTATCTCTAAGATAGAAATATCAAAGGTACCACCTCCAAGATCAAAGACAGCGATCTTTTCGTCCTTTTTTTTATCCAGACCGTATGCAAGTGAGGCAGCCGTAGGCTCATTAATGATCCGTTGAACATTCAATCCCGCTATCTTCCCCGCATCCTTTGTTGCCTGTCTTTGGCTGTCATTGAAATAGGCCGGAACGGTAATGACAGCATCAGTCACCTTTTCACCAAGATACTCTTCCGCGGTCTGCTTCATTTTCTGCAAAACCATTGATGAAATCTCGGCTGCACTGTAATTCTTACCTCTAATGGTGACCTGGGCATCATTATTCTTTGCCTTGGTAATCTTGTAAGCCGTTATCTCAACATCTTTTCGAACCTCAGGCGAATCAAACTTCCTGCCAATCAGCCTTTTGACCGCATAAACAGTGTTATCCGGATTGGTAATTGCCTGTCTTTTTGCAGTCTGCCCTACGGGGCGTTCCCCGCTATCAGTAAATGCCACCATAGAGGGTGTGGTCCGGTTCCCTTCCACATTGGCAATTACCTTTGGGTCACCTCCCTCCATAAGAGCAACACAGGAGTTTGTGGTTCCCAAATCGATTCCAATTATCTTACCCATTGTTTCCTCCCTAAGATTTATTTATTGAAGTATATTCATTAGTTAAGCCGTGTCTTCTTTTCTGTTACCATTTCCTTCCGAGATCACTACCATCGATGGCCTAATCAGGCGCCCATTGAGTACATAGCCCTTCTGCAATTCAGTCATGACATGCCCTGGGGCAATCTTATCATCAATCTGCTTTGAAATTGCCTCATGAAAGTTGGGATCAAAAGGTCTTCCCTCTGCCTCAACCTCTTTAAGGCCCGCTTTTTCTAACGTCGCCATGAGACCATCCAGTGTCAGCTCAATACCCTCGACCAACCCCGAGAGGTTCTTATTATTTTGTGCATGAGATATCGCCTTTTGAAGATTATCAATTACTGGAAGAATCTCCTTAATGAGCGATTCATTCGCATATTTACTCAACTCCTGCCTTTCTTTTATCCCTCTCCTTTTGATATTTTCCATTTCCGCATAGGTTCGCATATAGAGATCGTAATTCTCTTGCGACTTCTTTTCGGTATCCTTTACTTCTTTAAGGAGTTCCTGTTTGGTCATCTCCTCTACCTTCTTCACCTTCTCTTCTCTGGCCTTTTCTCTGGATTTCTTGCTCAGCCCCTTATGATGTTGTACTTCTTCCTTTTCCTTGTCCATCTCCTCGTAATCTTCTGCCTTTCCACCTTCCTCACCTGTCTTGATCTCTATCTCGCTCATAGCCCTCTTATGTTTCCCTAATCTATTTACTAAACCAAATCTTAGAAAATGTTAAGCATCTGGATAAGTGTTGTCAAGGGCGAGGGGATAAGAAGGAAGACCTAATTTTTACCCTGTTCGAAAGAAGGTCCACCCGTTTATGGCGGAGCGAAGAATCACATGAGTCTGAGCGGGGTTTAAGGACTCGTTCAAGATTTATAACAGGGTTTACACACCTTTTCCCGTTAATCTCTCGAGAACTTCAAGATATTTATCTCTCGTTATTTGAATCACTTCTGATGGTAATTTTGGTGGGGGTGGCTTTTTTGCCCAGTCGATACTATTGAGGTAGTCCCTTAAAAACTGCTTGTCAAAACTCTTTTGAGCTCCCCCGGGTTTGTATTCATCCATTGGCCAGAATCTGGATGAATCCGGGGTTAATACCTCATCAATCAGCATGAGATGATCATTTACCAACCCAAACTCAAACTTGGTGTCAGCAATGATAATACCATTCTTAGAGGCCAGATCTCTTCCGTTTTGGTATAATGCCAAGCTGATTCTTCTAATTTCTTTGGCTGTACCTTCTCCGACAATATCTGAAACATCCTCAAAGGAGATATTTTCATCATGGGCCCCCGGGGCAGCCTTGGTTGCTGGTGTGAAGATCGGCTCCGGCAATTGAGATGACTCCTCCAGCCCTTCAACAAGGGATATCCCTGAGATACTCCCCGAGTCCCGGTACTCAAGCCATCCAGAGCCTGAAACATAACCCCTTACAACGCATTCCACTGGAAGGGGCTTAGCTTTATGCACCAGCATGCTCCGATCAGCAAGATGCTCTTTGTAAGGCTTGCAAGGTTCCGGATATTCATCTGGATCAGCGGAGATTAGATGATTATCAACTATGGAAGAGAGCCTTTCAAACCAGAAAATGGATAGCTTGGTCAGGATCTTTCCCTTATCCGGAACAGGATCATCCATAACAACATCAAATGCGGATATTCGGTCAGTAGCAACTATGAGTAAATTGCCCTCTACCTCATATATATCCCTGACCTTACCCCGATTAACCAATCTTAAATTGGCAAACTTTGTTTCCCTAATTACTTGTCCTGTCATAATCAACCCTTTCAAATATCTTAGTTTAAGAGTCTGATGGTTTCGTAAAAAGTCGCCGGTGCTGTCATTGCGAGCGTAGCGAAGCAATCTCATTGGCTGTAACTGCTTGAAATCAGCAGATTGCTTCGTCGCTTCGCTCCTCGCAATGACCGGTGATAAGACTTTTTGCGAAGCCGTCAATAGTCTATAACATAAATTATTTGAAAAAGCACTATAGACAATATGAGATATCTTATGTATATAAAAAAATCACTAACGTTCAAAAGTTGAGGCCTAATTGTTCTTTAGGCCACATGATAAACATTCAATGATGTCTATGGTAATGACAATTTCTTCAAGGCGATATCTATAGGGCTCAGATGAAGGTGGAATTTCCTTTGAGATATCGCCTTTCAGAAACACTCATTACCCTATTAACCATCAATGCCTCAACTTTTGAACGTTA
>JAPVWE010000154.1 GCA_028572035.1 Desulfobacteraceae bacterium
CCTTCAGGGTCAATCTGCATAGTTAGCTTCAGTTCTCTGGCTGCCTCTTCATTTCGGTCTAACCTGAGGAAGAGCCTAGCAAGATAAAGATGGGGTGTCGGATAATTAGGCGCATAAGTGATGGATTTATCGTAAGATTCGATGGCTGCCTGGAAACTGTTTATAGCCTCATAGGCACGGGCCAGATTTTCATAACAAAGGCTATATGATGGAAAGGATTTCAGTGCCTTTTGGTAATTCTCTATCGCCTTCTGGTAATCTCCCTTGTTATAGTAAGCCAATCCAATGTTATTGTAGGAAAAATGCGGGGTCCTATATAGAATATCGCTAACAGCCCTTTGGAAACAGTCAAGAGCCAGATCCCATTCTCTTAGTAACAGATAGACGGTACCTAAGTTGTTTTGGGCCTCTGGAAACTCTGGCCTAAGGGTCAGGGCCCTTTTGAAATGAACGATGGATTTTTCATATACCCCCAGGTTTCTGTAAGCCAGGCCTAATCCATTATGTATGTTGGCATTTTGAGGGTCTAACCTGCTCGCTTCTAATAGTTTTTCAAGGCCTTCCCTCAAATTTCCCTGCTGCATAAGAGAGTTTCCCAGGTCCTGTAGGGCCTGCACCTTTTTCCTGGTTGCTACTTTGTTAGCGGCACAACCGGTGCACACCAAGCAGAACAAAATGATAGTCGGTATGGCGATCGTCCTTTTTGACAAGAATTTACCTCCCACTTGACACCGCAATTCTAGCAAACTGTGAATGCTCTTAACCCCGTTTCATAAGGTATCTAACTGCCCTTGGATAGCGGAGGGAGCACAGTAGGCGTCAGGAAAATTAGTAGTTCACTTCTTTCAGAAAGCTTACTCTTGGCCTTGAATAACCAACCCAAGAAGGGGATTCTTGACAACCCTGGAATTCGAGATTCGTCCTCGATTTTCTTTTCTGTATAAATACCGCCAATCACAATAGTATCTCCATTCCTGACGATCAATTTGGTTTTTATATCCTTTCCTGTTTTTCCAGTTGGAGTCTCCGCTTCGTCTAGGACGGATACCTCCATGGTCACATAATTCCTAGCACTTACGGTGGGCTTGACCTTTAAAGACAACACAGCTTTCACCTCTTTTGGCTCAACATTATCTGCAGCTGGCAGGTAAAAAGTGGACCCCCTGCTGATTGTTGCTTCCTCATTATTGCTCGCTATGACTTTGGGAGCTGAAATAACCTTTATGGTGCCCTCGGCTTCCGCCAGTGCGAGGGAGGCATCTAAGGCCAGGGTCCCTAACCCTCCACTGGTTAGTTGGGCAAAGCTAACACCGATATTGGATGCCCAACCCGTCGGAGCATTACTGGAAAAGCTGGCCCCGGTAGCTGCGTCACCAGATTGTCCGAATGCCGTTGGGTCTGTTCCCCAGCCCATGCCAGTTCTTGTTTGCCATCTTCTTTGAATAGAGGTCCATTGGACACCCAGGTCACGGGTAAATTTGGTGCTAGCCTCGACTATACGGGCTTCTATCATGATTTGTTTGACTGGGGCGTCAAATTCCTTGACCAAATTTTTGGCCTTTTCTATGATCGAGGCAATGTCAGTCATAATAATTGTATTTGTGCGTTTATCCACAATAATGCTGCCACGATCGCTCTTTATGCTCTCGATATGGGGCTTGACGTCTGCGTCAGCATTGGCAAAATCAACCGGAATATATTCTGTAAGAAGTGGCTGAAGTGCTTTGGCCTCCTCCAGGGCAGCCTGTTCCTCCTTTATCCTTTCCCGTTCCTCCTTTATCCTTTCCAGTTCAGCCTTTCGTTTGTCTTCCTCCTCTTTCTCCAACTGCTTTATCTTTGTCCTTGTGGTTACCCAGATGATATTCCCCTCTCTTCTCATACCGAGGTTATTTGCCTCAAGCACTACATCCAGGGCCTGATCCCAGGGTACATTCTTTAACCTCATAGACACCGTACCCTTCACCTCGGCCCCCCACACTATGTTCAGCTTGCTGACCTCTCCGATCAATTTCAGGATGTTCCTTATGTCGGCGTTGGCAAAATCCATGGTTATCCTGGCGCCTGTATACACTTTTTTGGGAGGCTTGGGGGGCGTAATAGGCCTAATCGCAGGTTCAACCTCAGGAGGCACCTCTTCTGCCTTTACAGGGATTACGCCAGAAGGCGGCGGACTAACCGCTGGTTTAGCCTCAGGAGGAGGGGGAGCAACCACAGGTTTCACCTCAGGGGGCACCTCCTCTGGCTTGACAGGGGCTTTAACCAGTATGGCCGGGGTTATTTTCTTGGCAGGGGGTTTGATAGAGGTTTTATTAAAATCCAGCCTTATCTCTGTATCCGTCTGCATCAAATGGTAAGGGACCATTTCCTTTAACCCTATTTCCAGGTCAACTCTCCTTTCGGCAACTTTTACGATAGGTGTAATCCGGCTCACTGCCCCTTCAAACTGAGAGGAATCTATATATCGGGTTAATTCAGGAATGATAGTGGCCTCCTTTATATTTAGAAGCAAGGTTAGGGCGTTCTTCCGGCTTAATTCATATTTCGGCTTTTTGCTGGTGGTGACAGTAACCCGGGATTTGGCTTTGGGTAGCATGAAAAAATCGATTCCAAGTATCTCATTCAGTTTTGCTTTGCCTGGCGAAAAGAACGGGCGAGGCTCTTTTGGGCCTATTTCCTCCTCTTCAACAGGCTTAGCAGCAACCTGTATTTTTGGAGAGAGGACAAGTTTTATTGTTCTGTCCTCTTCCTGCACATTGTATTCCACATCCTGAGACAGGGTGGCAATAATCCGGGTGGATACAGGCTTATCTTCAATTACCTCAAAACGGATATCTTTTACGATCCTGCCATTGATGACAGCTGGCCCAGTAAGCCCTTGAACCGGGAGTGCATTGATACCCACTACGAGGCGTAGTGGTTGAACAAGCTTAAAGGCCGCATATGGGACCACCTTTGAGCTGGTTATCTCGATTGTTGCCTCTTTACCCTGGGGGTCAGAAACAAGGTTTACTGATTCGATCTCAGCAGGCCTCTCTTCTACCACAGGTGGTACCGGTTTCTTTATAGGTGCTGGGGCACAGCCAAACATAAGGTAAATGAGGGAAAAGGTGATCAATAAAGAAATGATTGCACCCTTTCTCGTGCTTATTTTATTCAGCATGCAAGGTCTCCTCTTCTAATTGACAATCCACAATTTTCAATTTTCAATTCCTCAGGCTAATCCAGAGACGGCAGCCTCATAGAAATATCCCTTATTGTTTTACGGCCTCTAATATCCTTATAAGATTCCCTGACCACAACCTCTTTGTCCAGGATCTTAATGACTCGCCCCCCCCTTCTTCCTATAGGGGTCCCTACCTTAATGGTATGGCCATCACCCTTTGAATCCCGAACGAGAGCCCAATTTCCTTTATCAGTCAATACAATGGCCGAGAGGGTCAACTGGGAGATTTCAAGCGTCTCCAGATAGGTCTTTGGCCTTCTTTCCTTTTCCTCTAACTCCCTTCTTACAACAATAAAGGATTTGAAAGGATCTACCTTGTTAGCAGGATCGTAAGAATAGGCCGCTGGTTCCTTGCCTTTTTCCTCCTTGGCTTCAATCCTGTCAGCCTTGGTCTTTTTCTCTGTAGGTTTTATCAATGGTTTGTAGAGCTTTTTCCTCTCTTTTGGGATCTTAACGGTAACCTTTTCCTTTACCTGAGCGGTAGTTATTCCTAAGAAGAAAGGAATAGCCGCGATACCGAACACTAACAATAAGGTTATCCTATTTCTTTTTCTTGCGCGCACCTTCAGCCTCTCTTACCTCTTTAAACCTGTAGGTTACCGCTTTACAGGTAGTTTTAAGATTAGTGCTATACGCTTTAAGGGGAGTCATGTTGACATTGACAACGTTAACGATCCTATCCAGTTTCCCTACCTTGTCAAAAAATGTAGCAACATTGTGATAGCTTCCCCGCACCTCCATGCTTACCGGTATTTCTACATAAAA
>JAPVWE010000155.1 GCA_028572035.1 Desulfobacteraceae bacterium
CAACTCGTCATTGTCTTCTAGGGCCTTTGTCCGTGTGCGCCAGTTTGAAGCGGCCTACCGACTCGTCTTTGTGAGGGCATGGTAAAAAAAGACATCTCCATGCTCATTCACCAGTTAACTTCAAAGAGCTAAAATGTTACGAAAAAGCGAGCATCCATTACTTCATAACGGGTTCCATAGCTAGTTCCTATTACGGAATCCCTCGGTTTACCCATGATATCGATGTAGTTTTGACAGTAGGAAAATTAAGTATCTCGGCATTTCTATCCCGCCGGGGGCGGGGCCATCATGGGGCTTCAGGGATTGGGGCGGAGCCCTTAAGTTCGGTAGGTTAATGAGGCTATTTTGTGAAGGCTTTATCTCTATTCTCTGGTGGCCTTGACAGTATTCTGGCTGTTAAGCTTATCGAGGATCAGGGGATTGATGTCATTGGCATCTTTTTTGAGACTCCCTTTTTCTCTTCCCAGAAGGCTACGCAGTCAGCTCAATATATTGGACTTCCCCTTAAAGTTGTAGATATCACGGACAGTCTCCTTAAGATAGTGCTAAACCCCAGGCATGGTTATGGAAAAGGCTTAAACCCCTGTATCGACTGCCATGCACTTATGTTCAAAAAAGCGGGCGAGTTGCTGAAAAAGGAAGGAGCAGGGTTTATCATAAGTGGAGAGGTATTGGGCCAGCGTCCTATGTCGCAGAATGTAAGATCCCTTTCCATTATTTCTCATGATTCGGGTTTTAAGGATCTTATTCTTAGGCCCCTTTCGGCAAAGAGATTACCGGAAACCCTTCCTGAAAAAAAAGACTGGGTGATTAGAGAAAAACTATTAGGGCTTTCAGGACGTTCCCGCCGGCCACAGATGGAATTGGCCAGGAAATTTAGGATAAAAGAGTATCCGACTCCTGCAGGAGGATGTCTGCTGACAGAAGAGGTATTTTCCCGCCGCCTAAAAGATTTGGTATCCATTAACCCAGAATTTTCAAGGCGAGATGTGGAGCTTCTTAAATGGGGGAGACATTTTAGGATTAGTGAAAAGACTAAGATTGTGGTGGGCCGAAATCAAAGAGAAAATGAAATGATTAGTTCCTTAAGAAAGGAGGGAGATATGATTTTAACAGTTGAGTCATTCCCCGGCCCCACTGTTCTGGCAACAGGAGACCTATCAGCGGAGGAGGCAAAGGTGGCTGCCTCTATAACGGTGTCCTACAGTGATGCTGCGGATGACCAATCAGTTGCAGTCCGGTTAACGAGAGATACCAAACACTGGACTCTTCTATCAAGAGGAAAGGGAAAGAGGAATTTTCATCGCTTCATGATATGAGGTAGTGCCTAACTCTATCTCCTTAATAGCTTTTGGGGAAATGATTTTTTTCGGATTTCTTCTATTCTTCTACGCTTCTCTGCAATCTCTTTTTCTCTTGTTTCTATAGAAAGCATGGTTTTATCTATAAGATCCTTGATCTTTCTTTCCTCCATAGATAGGTCTAATCTTTGGATTTTATCCTCCCTGCCTAGCTTCTTCTTATCAAGAGATTTGATTTTTTCCCTGATTTCTTCATATTCCTTTCTTTGCCTCGCCAGTGTATCCTTTTGTTTTTCTATAGAGGCAAGGTCATTTTTTATACTCTTAAGCAGGACATCTTCCGATTCCATAGTGAGAAAAAGATAAACAAAAGCGAAAATAGTCACCAATAGTGCCGCGAGGATAATTCTTCCTGTATTTGAAACCAAGGGAGAAAGGACTGAGACGGATGATCTTATCCTCCGTCCATATTCTGCCACCCTATCGGTAAAGGAGTATCCGGAAACCTTCCCACTAAGAGTATTCCAGATATCTTTTACAATACCTTTTAGCTCTACTACCCTTGTGGTCAATTCATTACCCAGATCTCCTTTTCGACATTTAGCCTCTATATCAGCATTGTCTTCTCCAAGTATTATCGCTATATCTCTAATCTTGGATAATGAGCTATCTGGTTTCAGGGTTTCGGGAAATTTCCCCGGAAACTTCTTCTTAAGGGAAGCGATATCAGTTTCTAATCTTTCGAGATTGGCCTCTATTTCCCCTGAGAATCTCTTAAGTATCCTTCCTTCACATACAGCTTCAGTGGCCCCAGTTAGCATAATAGCAATATTTTGGATGGCCTTAATTGCCTTTTCAATATCATGTGGGTCAACATCTGACATGGTTTACCTTGTGTACAGTTTAATCAAAAAAGAGATCTTTATCAATTACCATCCCCCCAGGGATAGAGACCTTCCTCGAGGAAGGACTATTAATACCCACATCCCCCTTTATAACAATCCCCCTGCCAAAGTAAACATTTCCTTCAATTCTAAGTGATTCGCAATCAATCAGGGAAGGGGTACCATGGGGAAACCGTTCCCTCAACTGATCAATTCTTTTATAGTACCTGTCATCGAGATCGATCTTTATCGTCCCAAATCTTCTATCAGGATTTTGGATAATTATGCTGTCTTCTGTCATTATATAGCAGTCAGACCAGAGGGCAAGGAGGTCCTGACACTTTTTGACTGGAGAAAATCTTGTCCTTGGCACCCTTATAGCTGTAGCCCTTTTAAAAACAGAGATAGCCGATCCCATAGCCGTCTCAATCTGGTAAACCTCTGGCGAAGAGTCATCCCTTGGATCAATTCTCTTGGGATTAATAATCACGGGAAGCTTCAGGATGTTACCGGCTTTTTTGAGCTGTTCTTTTAAAAGTAAAAGATTAACCCATATGTTGTTGGTGTTAAAGTATCTGTACATAGTTATATCCTGAAACTCTTCAATTTCTTCCTCTGGACACTGAGCTATCTCTCTGAGGATGAGACCATGAGCTCGCCGCAGGCGGGCCAAGTGCCCACCTTTAATGTCTGCTTCTGTTCTCTCTGCAACCTCCATCATAAATGGAAGATTGTGGGAGGCAAAGTAACCAAGTATTGCCTCATCCATTATAGCCCCAAGATTATCAGAGTTGGAGATGAATGCATACTTATAGCCTTTATTAAGCAACTTATCAAGCATACCCGAGGTAATCAATGCTAAATAGATATCTCCGTGACCAGGAGGATTCCACTCACAATCTGGGTCTATGGGCCAATTCCCAGGAGTCAGGTTTTCTTTCAGAACCTTTGGAAATTTGTGCTGTAAAAAGGATAGGGGAATATCAGAGGCCAGATCAGGATATCTATCAAGAAGTTTTTTGGCATCCTCATCCGTTTTAAAGCTGTTCATGAGCACGAGAGGGATGTTTACTGAATGTTTCTCCCTGTGGCTCAGAATGTGTCTTGCAATAATATCGAGAAAATTTAACCCATCCCTTACCTCAATAAGGGATTTGGCCTTTGATAGGCCCATGCTGGTTCCCAAGCCTCCATTCAACTTAATTATCACCGTTTCTTTGACTGCCTCGCATCCTTGTTCGGTGAACCTATCCAATATTTCGGCACCGGCTATATCACCCTTTGCAATCGGAACAATATCCTCCCTTGACAGCAATCCCCTTTCTCCTCTTATAAGCTTGTCGTAGTAAAATCTAAAGGTATCGATAATAAGAGAAGGAATTCCCTCATCTGCCATCTTTTTTGCAAATGGGAGAAATCTTTCCGTTAGTTCTGGCTCCTGTAAATCACCCTGCATATACTTCTTTTCCAAATGCGTTATAGGAAATGATCGATAAGATCAATGCTACATAATGCCATAAAATACGGATAAAATAAAGTGATTTGCCTGGAATTCCAAATTCATGGATATCTTGAGGTCTTGACCGGAGCACATGAATGCTTATCTATGAGCCAACCACACCGGGAGGTGGTAAATGTGTTGTCTGTTATCCCACTTGCTACCCCCATCCAAAAGGTATAATTCCTTGGTAACGTTCAAAAGTTGAGGCATTGATGGTTAATAGGGTAATGAGTGTTTCTGAAAGGCGATATCTCAAAGAA
>JAPVWE010000156.1 GCA_028572035.1 Desulfobacteraceae bacterium
GCCGTAGATTTAAGCACACCGATTTTCATTTCCAGCATACCTTATCAAGTTTTCGAGATGGCAGAATCCCGTGGACTCGGTGGAAAAGACGTTGCTGCCATCATAACGATATTTGAGGAATATGCTGGAGTCAAGATGAGCGATTAATATTGTGTTATCCTTCATCTTCTAAATTAAATTTAAAAGAAGATGTTCAAATAGTTGGATTGAATCAGAAATAGCGGATCTTCCTGAATTTATCGAGTAAACAAATAGGCTACCTTGTAATCAGGTAAAAACCAGTAGTTTGAGTCATACACTAGCTAAGAGTCTTCGCATCCCTTCTCCCTGTTGCTGACACCACTGATAGAAAATAACCAAGTCGAAACCGATACAGAAGTGACGAACACCCATATCAATGTATTCCTTAGCCTGTTCAAAGTTGCCTATTTCCATTCTGGGCTGGACACCCTTCTTTAACGCTAACTCTATCATATCCCTCTCTTTTTTCTGTATGTCGGGACTGTTCCTCTGCCCCGGTCTGCCCAGGCTAAGCGCATAGTCGCAAGGACCAAAATTGACCATATCCACTCCCTCTACCGACAATATTTCCTCCAGTTGTTCCATGGCGCTTGCCTTCTCGATCATAATAGCAATGACAACCTCCCTCTGAGCCTGAGTCCATGCCTCATTGCCCACATCAAGGACATAACCACTGCTTCGCTGCATTGAGCAGCCGCGAACACCTCTGTCTTCGGGTGTCTCCGGCTTCACGGCACGAATACACTCTTTGACCTCTTCCGCCGAATGGCAGTCACTGAAGAGCACGTTCTGAATACCGGCGCCCAGTGAGCGGCCGGTAATAAATATCCGCGGCTCTTGCTCCACTTTCATCATGGAGGACATATCTGGAAACAAATCAACCGCACGGGCAAAGTTTTCCAGATCAGTAAGGCCCCAAGAGGCATATTCTCCGGTTAACTCAATATAATCAAAAGCACCGGAGTGTCCGATGACCTCAACAATTTGTGGCGAAGTGGTTACCATATGAGTACCTATGGTTGGTTTTCCCGCATCCAAGAGTTCCCTAAGTCTGTTCTTCTTCATTGCAGTCTCCTTCCCCGCATAGATTAGTTTTTAATTTAAAGGGAGTCTAAATCAACACTTGGCTTGACCGAACCACACGGAACATGGAGCCTTTATAACGACGTAGTCACGATGGGTGTGTGTCGTCAGTATTTATGGCATAACTCGATAATGGACACATTAGCCATTTGAATTGATCCTGTCAAGTCCAATAATTATCCCCCTGCCTTTGCTTTTGGTAGTAGTATCCTCCCCTTCTTCTGTCGGGATTGAGTTTACAGGTGTTCTAGGAGGTTGTCAATCCGTCACGCGGTGCCGTCCTACTAATAAATGCATGAAATAGCGGGGAAATAAAACGTTAAAGCTGCACAGTCGATTAACTTTTAAATGAATCGCGGAAATACCACAGGCATTTTGCCAACATTTTGCCAACAAACTGCCCAATATTACAGATTAAACAATAGCAAATAAGGCACAATTCCTGCGTATTTTGTTGAATATCCGAGACTAAATGGTTGATATCGGTGTCCTGTGGTAAAAGCAGGTTGTCACTCTTAATCAGCAGGTTACAGGTTCGATTCCTGTGCGGCTCACACTCAAATCCCCCCTTTTTTGCCTGAATTTACTAACATTATAACTGGGCTCCTTTTTGGGGGGCAGGTCAAGACGATATAGGAGAATTTGGAAAAAGTTAATACTATCCCTTCCCTTCTCCAGATTTTTTCTATGTATTGACATCCCACCAAATAGGAATATAATTTAGTCACTCATACATACAATAATCACGGTGAAGAAAGGAGAGTCATATGAAAAAAGATATCCCCTTTCCTGAGATACCCCGTGAGGAATACGATCTGAGACTAAAAAAGATCCAGAGAAAGATGAAAGAAAAGGGTGTCGATGCGCTGTTACTCTTTGCAAAAGAAGATTTAACTTACTTCACAGGTTTTCGAAAAACCTGGTATTTCCCCTTGCTTCACGGCGCGATCGTCCCTCAAAAGGGAAGCCCTATTTTAATCGTGCCACAAATTTGTCATGTGCTGGCAATGCATATGAGTTGGGTTGAAGACGAAAATATCCTGCCCTGGGGAGGAGCTGACCATTGGCATTTTCCCCAAGAACCTACGGGGATCTATATTAATAAATTGAAAGAGTTGGGACTGGAAAAAGGAGTGATCGGAACGGAAGAAGGCGGCCCGGCCTATATTTATATTGAAGCCAGTTTCTCCGAATTTGAAAAGATTAAGAAAGGCCTTCCAAAGGCAACTTTCACAAATGGCACCGATCTTATCTGGTCTTCACGGTCCATCAAAACCGATTGGGAGATCGATGTCATGCGAGAGGTCTGCAAGATCACAGTGAACGGGATCCAAGAAGCTATCAAAAAGATAAAGATCGGTATGACAGAGCGTGAACTCCTTTACATGCTGGAGAAGAGTTTTATAGACCAGGGTGCCTATGATACACCTATGCATGGAGAAATGATGTTTCGGGGCGGCGCAAGGCATTACAGCATGTCCACCGGACGACCCTCGAATAAAAAACTGGAGGCAGGCAGACAACTCTATTTCGATGGAGGAGCAAGCCTGAAAGGGTATCGAGTCGATATGCAGAGAATGGTGTGGTTGGGAGAACAGAGCAAGCTTGAAAAACGCCTCTTTGACATTGCAGAAGAAGGACAAAAAGCAACTGAAAAAGCGATCAAACCAGGAGCGAAAATATCAGATATTCATGCTGCAGCCCTAACCGTTATTAGAGATGTTCCTAAGGATCTGAAGGCCCAGGGGGTGGAATGTCTTTATTCTAACCTATTTATGGGACATTCGATCGGCCTCTGTTTCCACGAACCTCCTTGGATTACGGCAATGGACCATCGGATTTTAGAACCTGGGATGATCTTTACGATTGAAATTCCTGCCTTGGATATACCCGAATTCAGGGAATTAGGAAATTACCCTGAGGATGTCTATTTAGTCACAAAAGATGGCTATGAAAATTTAACCGGTGCGATTTCTCGAGAACCCTGGATTGTGAAATAGGAAATGGAAAAGAGCAGTAAGAACAAGTAGTAAGCATCACCTCCCTCTCAATTGCAGTAACCACATTCCGCACGCGCCCAGGGAATTCACAAGGTAACAAGCTGATAGATTGATCGCCACTGATAAAGGTGCGCTCAATTTCACGTCTAGTATCAACGCCTATTTGAATTAGATGAAAAAGGAAGAATAACCAATACCAGAGAGACCAGAGACATAGAATAAGATAATGAAAGACAACTCTGGCAAATTCAAATTAATGCTGCTTGAGCTGGCAAATCACAATCGACACAGAGTGTCTTAAGAGGAAGTCCAATCGCCTCAGCCAGCTCTTGAACTGTTGGATGCTCTAAGCTATTGATGCCCAAGAATTCAATTCTCTTTTTAATAGAAGGAATCCGAGTAGCTAAGAGTTCTCCTTTTTGGATTGTTTTCCCCCAACGGCAGTAAGAAAGCGAATCTGGATTAGAAATCCTGAAATGAATCTCCCTAATATCTAAAACCCTAAGCTTGGGCACTAGATTTTTTTCAGTCTGAGTGCCCCTTCGAATAGAATCGTCGCAAACTGCTACTATCTTACCAGAATAATTCTCACCGCTTCCTAACTGTTTAATATGGGCTTCTAAATCTCGTTCCACTTGATTCGACCGAGGATAACTTCTACCAGCATAAGGATGCTTCATTAAAACCTCGTCATATTCAGGAATTCTATCGATTTTCTTCTCGTTTATCTGTCGACAAAACTCTTGATGATATCCTATAGCGCAGAATCTGCCAGAATCAGGAACAGGAGTAACGATATCTGGAATAAATCCTCGCCCT
>JAPVWE010000157.1 GCA_028572035.1 Desulfobacteraceae bacterium
CAAAGCCTGTTTCTCTCCCAATATACAGAGAGAAAGCTTGATTTGTCAAGAGTGTAGATCTGACCCCCTTGTTTTCATTAATATGTGCTTGGTCTACATGATTTTTCACGCATTCATTTCAGCCAGAATCCCACCGCCACAATATAAGGCGAGCATTTTTTCTTGACACCCAATTATAATCTCCCTATAATCTCTCATTAAGGAAAATAAGCAGAACAAAATTAAGCCTTATGCTGTTTTGAGTTTTCTGCCGGTCAACGTTCAAACTACCAGCAATGACTTCCGTATGATCAAAGAGCAGACCATGAGCTGTACTTCAATCTTCCTCAAGATCGTCATGCTTTTGAGAGAAAGAAGACTGATCTGGACATAGACATAGTCATCAAGATTATGTAATTTTAGTCATCGGAGGCATGCTATGAGAAAAAGGGCAATTTGCAATACCGGAATTATTGTATTGTCAGCGTTTTTTCTATACGCCTGTGCAGGAGCAGGCAAACAACAGTACGATACTGGAATGCAGCTTGGGGATGCTGGTCAATACAAGGAAGCCATCGCCTATCTGGAACAGGCCATTGCAAAGGAGCCTAAAAATGAACAATACCGACACGCCCTGTATGAACTGAAAGGGACGCTAGTCAATGATTTTGTGACCCAGGGCGCTCGGGCCCTTGGCTCCGAATCCCCACTCACTATTGCAGCCATTAATAAGGCCAAGGCGAAACTTGCCAAGGCCAAAGAGATCGACTCTGACCACTCTGCTGTGATCAATTTTGCCCGCACACTTGAAAAGCAAGAAAATTCCTTTCTCTCAGAAGTAAAAACCCTTCACTCCCAGGCAAAACAGTATATTAAGGCAGAGGAATGGCTCAAGGCCTTTTTTAATCTGCAGCAAATTCAAGGCAAATTTCCCAATTATGAAGATTCATCCCGGCTTTTGACGCAAACTGCAAGCAAAGGCTCACAAGCCTTTTATGCACAGGCCAAATCCCTGTTTGACAAAGAAGATTACAAGGGCGCAACCGGATATCTTCAGAAGGCCCTTTCTTTAAAGGGGGATCACAAACCTTCCAGGGAACTTCTATCTCTTGCACTGGAACGGGACAATAAAGACTATTTTGTTGGGCAGGGCAGAACAGCAGCTATGGCTCAAAAATGGAAGCAGGCAACCAAGGCCTATGAACGGGCGCTTGAATATGATCCTAAAGATCAGAATCTGATACAACTTATTAATACCGCACGTACTAAAACGGCGCAATTTTACATTCGCGAGGCCAGAACTCAGATGTATGCCAGATGGCTTCTCAAGGCTTTTGAAACCTATGAGCTGGTCTCCCAATATACAGCCAGTCCAGATGATTATGAGATCAGCAACCTTCGAAAGGACCTTTCTTCACAGACCAGGTCTTTGGCTGAGCAGTTCAAAGGGCAGGGCCGATTCGGCGGAGCCTGGTTCTGGTATCAAAGAATCAAGAACATCGACCCGCAATACCCGGAGATTTTCTACCTGATCCAGGCTATGGAGGACAGAATCGCACAAAGGCTCAAAAAATCCATTGCCGTGTTCGACTTCGGCTCTCCGAGCAACTCCCCCGATGCAGGTGTGATCTTCGCAAATAACCTGATTACTTTTTTATTTAAGATTGCCAGTAAGGATGTCAAGATTTTGGAAAGGGAAAACCTAAAATCCATTCTGGAGGAAATGAAGCTTGGACAAATCGGAGTGGTCTCGGCACAGACCGCCAAAGAAATGGGTCGTGTTTACGGGATAGATGTGGCTGTGATGGGCAACGTTCTCCGCTATAATGTGGAGTCATCTAGCTACTCGGATACAAAAACCGTGATCTATCAAGTCGAAAAAATAGAGGAAAATATAGACTATCTTAATTGGAAGGCCAGAAATCCAAACCCTACCAGAGAGGAACTTGATCAAGCACCGGTGCCATTTTTACGTAAGAAGGTCGACGTTGAAAAGGAATACAAAGTCTCTACTCACAAAAAGGTCGCCTTTGTTACAGCGTCTTTCCGCATTGTGGATGTAAACACCGGAGAAAATATCCTGGTCGATACCATTTCACGCAGAAAGACAGCCAAGGATGAAACCAGTGCCGGAGTTCAGATTGCAGGCATTAAGTTCGATCCCCTGGAAATTCCAACTAATACTGAACTGCTTCAAGAATTGACGGATGAAGTGGTCGCTGAGCTGGGCCGGGAAGGGTTGCGGCCTCTAAGAAACCTGGAGAAAACCTATTTTCAGGCAGGTGAAAAACACTTGCAGCGCCGGGACTACCTTCAGGCAGTAGAAAGTTTCGTCGACGCCGTGTTTGACGAAAAAATGAAAATGATCCAGGGGTCTCCCATGACGCAAAAGGCCCTTCAGAATATCGAGGATGCCTTCCGCAATCATAAAGTAAAATTAGAGGGCTAATACCATGTTCCGTATCAGGAATTACTTCCTTTTTGCCATGGCTGTTTTTTTTTGCCTTGGGCCCCTCTACCTTCACATGCGCAGACAAATACTCTGGCTATCTTTAATTTCAGGGCCACAAACATCGAGGCCATGGGCCATAACGTGGAAATTTTATATGCACTTATTAGCGCCCTGGAAAAGGAAAAGTCAATCAATCTCATGTCTAGGCGGGAAATGGAGGAAACCCTTCATCGGTTGGGATTGGTACAGAGTGATAATCCTGAGATGGTCCTGAAGGCCGGAAAAGCCCTGGGCGTTAATTTCATCCTTTTCGGACAAGTCAGAAAAGAGAGCGGGCAGATTATTGCTCAGGTCAAACTGATGGATGTTGAAAATGCGACGGTGCTTAATACCTGGGATCAGATTTTTTCCGGACGTGAGGACATTTTGCACAAGATCTCCTCATTTGCCATGGAGCTGAGGGGCACCATTGAAAAAAGGGAACTATATCTGCCCCCTTCCCCACCACCGAAAGCCCAGACTCAGATTGAAATTCATATTAAAAACCTGCGTGCCAAAAGCATAGGAAAAACAGTTGCCTTGTCATGGGAATATGATTCTTCACAGCCTATTGCCGCCTTCAATGTATATCGCGCCGAAAATCGGGAGGGACCCTATCGGTTTCTCGGCAAAACTAACAAAAATATCTATAATGATGCGAATATCAAAAAGGGAAAATATTATTACTATCATATCGGAATTATCCTGAGCTCCGGC
Organism: Desulfobacteraceae bacterium; assembly: GCA_028572035.1. GTDB lineage: Bacteria > Desulfobacterota > DSM-4660 > Desulfatiglandales > B25-G16 > JABXJZ01. The sequence continues at coordinate 3,188 of JAPVWE010000157.1, forward strand.
AAGGAGATTAAGGACAGCCATACCGCCCAAGTGATAAATATGGGCGAAAAACTGCCCCACCCACCGGTCATTATGAGTATTAAAGGGTATCTTCGAAGGACGGAAATCAAATTCGTCCCTTCGCTTCTAAACGATCAGGAAAAGTTCGAGATAATAAAATATAAAATCTACCGCCAAAAAAATTCCAGCGGTGAATGGGAAAATATCAGCTCAATCGATGCGAAAATTAAGCCTCAATCCGGACTGGCCTTTACTGTTGAAGACACAAATAATATTGGAGACGGTGAGACATACTCTTATGCAATTGCAAGTCTGGACAAGGAAAAGCGGGAAAGCCCCAAGTCCGATCCCGTATCAGTTAAAACAATTAGCCCCCCAGTACTAAAGGTTGAAAAGGACGATTTGCTGAGAAAAATAATACTCTCATGGCAGCCGCTGGAAAATGTTAAAGGATATTGTCTGTATCGAAAGGCGGATCAGGAAGATTGGAAAAAGATAGGCAAGATTACAGAAGCCCAAAAATCCCAATTTACAGACGATAAAGATCTGGAGGACGGGCAACACTATGAGTATTACCTGACAACCTATGATGCCGAGAGAGAGACCGGTCCATCAAATAGGCTAAAGGCCAAAACCAAGGATCTGCCGCCCATTCCGGAAGACCTCCAGACCCAAAGCGGTCTGGTTAAGTCAGTTCAGATCTCCTGGACACCCGTTGAGGACCCTGATGTG
>JAPVWE010000158.1 GCA_028572035.1 Desulfobacteraceae bacterium
CAAAATCCAAAATCGTGCCTGAATGGACTTTTCGTTCAGGCACTAAATATATTCTTAAAGATCTCCTCATCAGCCTTTTGGCACTCCTCTTTAAGCCGAGTATAGTTCGCTAAAAGTCTTTTTCCATCCTCTGTTAAACGAGAGCCATGTCTCTTTTCAGTCAGCACGATCCTTTTATTCACATGTTCTTCTGTTGCCTTAATCTTTCCCCACACCGCCCGATAGGACATTCTCATCAGTTTGGCTGCCTGATTTATTGAACCTGTTCGTTCAATTAACTCCAGAATCCTCTGGCGACCTTCTCCCATGATGATGTTACCATGACTGTCCTCCAGCCATTGTCTCGATTTCAATCTCAAATCAGGCATTGCCACCTCCAAAAAGTCAGACTTCCTTCCACAAATTTCCACTCTTTGCCGGGTCGTAGCCGCCTAAGCCTGTAACCCTTTTCCTGAACTCCTCTGATCTGAGAACATTTAGGAGTAGTGTTATCTTGGGATCATCCACAAAAGAGGATGGAATTACCAGATCGTATTGCTCTTTAATAACAGGAATAAAATCCAGATCGAGGGCCCTGGCTGCTGCCATAATTCCTAACCCAACATCTGCCACCCCATTTAAAATGGCAACCGCCACATTCATATGGGTGTATTCCTCATTTCCATAACCATTTATATGGGAAGGATCTATCCCCATCTCCTCCAACTTATAGTCAAGAAGGATCCTGGTGCCTGATCCTGGTTGCCTGTTAACAAAGGCAACGTCATCTCTTGTAAGGTCTCCTATCCCCTTTATCCCTTTAGGGTTTCCTTTTTGAATGATCAGGCCCTGCTCCCTTGTTGCCAGATTGAACACCTGGACCGGTACCCCCTTTAGATACTTATGGATATAGGAGATATTGTATTCACCTGTGTGGATGTCTAAAAGATGAGAACCAGCCATGTGTGCTGTTCCCTTTCTAAGGGCCAACAACCCTCCAAGACTCCCCACATTTCCAGAGGCAATCCTTATGCCACTCCCTTCTTTCCTGATCTCATCACACAGGATATCCAGGGTAATATCATGGCTCCCAATAATAACGATGGTGTTAGCAAGATCTTCGGGATCTACCAGGAGTTCGGCATCTGTCTCCTCGCCTGCCACGATACCTTCTATAAAGGAGGGAATCCTGATGATGCCCTCTGCCTTACTCAGGGTTGTAACTGATCCAGCCCCCCTGGGAAGAGGTATGGCCACCACCCTCTCCCCTACCCTACCCATAGTAACCCTGATAAATTCTTCTGCTCCAAGTTTTGAAGGTATATCCCTGGATACAGCTACCCTTACCAGTTGTTTTTCTGGCGGGGTTGAGCCCTGTAGCCGGTAAAGGAAAGGTCTCACAAACTCATTAAACGCGATGTAAGCAGAAACTGGATATCCCGGGATACCAATAACAGGTTTCCCTTTCACACTACCAACAATGGTGGGTTTGCCAGGCATTATGGTAACACCGTGAACCAGGAGTTCTCCGATATCCTCAATCACCTGGGCCGTATAGTCCTTTCTCCCTGCAGATGAGCCTGCAATGATCATAACCAGATCAGGTCCAGAATCTACTGCCCTGAGAAGGGCTTCTGTAATCTTTTCCCTCTTATCTTCAGCTATATCCTCTACTACGGGATCAGCCCCACATTCCCTGACAAGGCTGGAGAGAACAGAGGAATTACTCTCAATAACCTCACCCTCTTTTATATGAAAGGGATCTGTAAGGGTGGCGAAATGTAGCAGCTCGCTGCCCGTCGGGATTATAATTACCCTGGGTCTTCTTCTAACCTTGAGACGAAAAGCCCCACCCCCTATCAGGGTTCCAAGGTCAAATGCACGTATTCTGTGGTTTTGGGGAAAAAGCAACTCTGTGACAACAAAATCTTCTCCGACCTTCCTGACATTCTGCCAAGGGAATGCAGATGAAAGAATTTCAATTGTCTCATCATCGATCTGGCTGAGCTTCTCAACCATAATAACGGCATTTTTTCCATCTGGCATTACCTGCCCGGTATTTATCCAGACAGCCTCTCGCCCTATTTTCAATCTCTTGGGATTCCTTTCTGTAGCTCCATAGGTATCCTCTGCCAGGACCGCTATCCCATCCATTGCCGCAGAATGACAGGAAGGTGATGAGACCTTTGCAAAGACAGGCTCTGCAGTCATCCTCCCGGGAGATTCATGCACTGAGATCTCTTCTCCCTCCTTTATTGGCTCAGGATCAAACCTTTTAAAGAGGATCTCACGTGCCTCTTTGAGATCCTTCATCCTCAGATATATCTTTTGCCTTTCCATTATTTTCAGAACAACCTCACCTTGACCTTTTCTCCCCTATAAAGCCCCTCTGTATTCATATCAATCCGGATAATGCCATCTCCCTCTACCATGGTGGATATAAGTCCGCTTTTTCCCAGGATAGGTGTGGCCAGCCACCTATCCTCTATACGGGTAAGTTTTACCCTTATGTAATCCTCTCGTCCACTTGCCGACTCTACATTCCTGTCAAGCTCTGCCTCTATGGCATGGCTATTATGTTCAGTAAGATTTGACAGGCCAGAGAGCCTGCCAAAAAGATATCTGACAAAAACATCAAAGATAATCATGGCAGACACAGGATGCCCTGGAAGGCCCCACAATGTCTTGTTTCCTTTTCTTGCGATGACAGTCGGTTTGCCAGGACTGATGGATACCCCATGGGCCACTAGCTCCACCTCCTCTAAGGAGAGAAAGGCGTCTAAGGTGAAATCCTCTGCGCCAACAGAGCTCCCCCCAGAAAGCAAGACAACATCTGCCTGAGATATTCCTTTCTCCACGAGTACTCTCAAATCCTCAAATCTATCCCTGGCTATACCCAGATAGGTAGGTTCTGCCCCTGATTTATTACAGAGGCCCCCAAGGGTGTATCTGTTTATGTCCCTTATCTGTCCTGGTTTTCTTTCTTGACCAATATCCACGATCTCTTCGCCCGTAGATATAATAGCTACCCTTGGTTTATTAAATACATCTACATGGCCAATGCCCAGGCCAGCCAGGATACCAAGATCCTGTGGCCTCACTGGGGTTCCTTTGTGCAGAACTACCTGCCCTCTCTTAACGTCATCATCCGGTTGGATCACATTCTCCAATGGGGAAACAGGCCTGCTGATCTCCACCATCCCATCCTCTACCATCTGGGAATATTCTATCATGACCACTGCATCAGCACCTTCTGGCAACATACCCCCTGTTGGTATCCGGGCACATTCGCCCCTCCTCAGGTCAAAATCTGGTATCTCACCCATCCTGACTTCCCCGACAATAGTGAAAGGGGTTGGCAGATTCTCGCTGGCACCAAAGGTATCCTTAGCAGCGAGGGCATATCCATCCACAGTGCATCTTTGAAATCCTGGTAGATCTTCACTCGATATGATATCCCGTGTCAGGACCCTGTCGAGGGCACCTGTTATGTGGACAGATTCAGTCCCCAACGGCTTGATATCTCTCAGTGCTTCAAAGATATCCTCAGCTCTCTTTACCTTGAAAAATGACCGCATGGATAATATATGTCATAAATGACATGAATAATCAACTATTAACAGTAAGCGTCCAGGGCTAAGTCATAGTGTAAGCTAACCTATTGATTCTTTAGCTAATTACTGGGTATGTGTATCTTTTTTTTGTTATGCCCTATATGGGCCTTTGCAAGGTCGTTTTCAAAATGGTTTATTGCATCTTAACCCTTAGAATCATACGCTCCGTCTATATAAACCATTTTGAAACGACCACTAATCCAGACTATATGAGAGGCCCGCCCTCCCCGTCCCGAGACCGGGACGGGATCGGGAGGCGCGAAGTCTCTGGAATATCATATGATCACTATATTATTTCTCAGCTG
>JAPVWE010000159.1 GCA_028572035.1 Desulfobacteraceae bacterium
GCGAGCGACAGCGAAGCAATCTCTTAGTGAGGGGATTGCGGAGCCTGTTCCGAGCGCAGCGAGGAATCTCAGTTTCTGTGATGTCAGGCCATTGTATTTCTCAGTTGTAAAGGAAAGGCCCCGAGTTTGCTTCGGTTTCGCTTCGCAACCGCTTGGCTCCTCGCAATGACATTTTGAGAGCCTTGCGAAATTCGGGTTGAATGTTTATCATGTGGCCTAAAGAACAATTAGGCCTCAACTTTTGAACGTTACTAAAATATTAATAATACCAGCTACTTTTAAACCCCTCAACCAATTAGATCCTGTGCGTGAAAACAGATCTGATACCCGCCATTACCCGTCCGCAAAAAAGAGTACCTGGTCTGTTAATGTTACCTTAAAGGAAGGTAAATAGTGAGTTTTTTGTTGCCAAAACATATATTTTCCCTTTAAATAGAAGTGGTGCATAAGTAAATGTCGCAATCCTGATGCACAACCAACTTATTAGGGTCGGGAGCGCCTTGCATGGATAATGTAGCCGGGAAAAAGATAGTCCTTGGGATAACAGGTAGTATAGCAGCTTATAAGGCCACTGAGTTGGTACGGCATCTGAAAAAGGCAGGTGCGGCGGTGCACGTAGCAATGACTGCCAATGCCACATGGTTTGTAACCCCCCTCACATTTGAAACGCTCTCTGGCAATAGGGTAATAAAGGACATGTTTTCGCAGGATGGAACATCAATTGATCATGTCTCATTAGGCCAGGAGAGTGATGTGATAGTAATTGCACCGGCGACAGCAAATTTTTTGGCAAAGATTGCTCATGGGCTTGGAGATGATTTTCTTTCTACCCTCATCCTGGCAACCACTGCTAAGACTCTGCTGTGTCCGGCTATGGATAAAGAAATGTTTTCAAACAGCATAGTCCAGGCCAATATCCTTAGGTTGAAGGAGAGGGATTTCATAGTGATGGACCCAGAAGAGGGTATGTTAGCCACAGGGGCAATAGGGTTGGGGAGATTTCCTGACCCCTCAAGTATTATGGAAGAGATAAGGCGTATCCTTAGCGATCACGATCTAGAGGGCTTAAAGGCCCTTATTACTGCAGGTCCAACAATTGAGTGGATTGATCCAGTAAGGATTGTTACCAATAGGTCCACAGGTAAGATGGGTTACGCACTGGCAAGGGCTGCATGGAGGAGAGGGGCGGAGGTTACGCTGGTAACTGGACCAACTCACCTTGATCCGCCTAAGGGGATAGAGGTGATTACGGTTAACACTGCTGAAGAGATGAGAGAGGCGGTCTTAAATAACTATAGGGAGAAGGATATGGTTATCAAGGCAGCCGCAGTAAGTGATTACAAACCCCTGAGAAAGACCCAAGAAAAGGAGAAGAAGAAAGCAATCCCCATAACAGTAGAGATGATACCCACACCGGATATCCTGGCAGAGCTTGGCAAGGATAAAGGAGATATTACCTTGGTGGGTTTTGCCGCAGAGACTACTGACCATATTGCCAACGCAATGGATAAGATAAAGAAGAAGAATCTGGATTTGATTGTGGTTAACGATGTGTCAAGGGAAGATAGGGGGTTTGCTGCTGACTCAAATGAGGTGAGGATGATTGATAGAGAAGGAAATGAGGAGGCAGTTCCCTTAATGTCAAAGGAGGATGTGGCAGATAGAATACTTGACAGGGTGAAGAGGTTAAGGGCAGAATGAATGTAAGAGAAGAGGTAATGGATTTGGTAGGACAGATAAAAAGGCAGTTGAGAAACAGTCAAGAGATTAGACTTGACGCCCCTTTTCTCTCTACCACTAGTCTACATTATCTTAAAGAGGGTCCTCAATTGGATGTGGCAGCCTTAGGGGAGGAGTCGTGCTGGAATAGCCTTAAGGAGTTGGAGGGTTTTATTAGTAATTGTGATCGGTGCAAACTGGGTAGAGAAAGAAAAAATATTGTCTTTGGTGAGGGACTGGCTGATGCGAGACTTGTCTTTGTTGGTGAGGCCCCGGGGATGGATGAGGATGTAACGGGCAAGCCCTTTGTAGGTGCGGCAGGCAAGCTCCTGACCGATATTATAAAGGCTATGGGTCTAACAAGAGACGAGGTCTATATCTGCAATGTAGTTAAATGTCACCCACCACGTAACAGGGATCCAGAATCGGATGAGATAAGCATGTGCCTTCCCTTTCTAAAGGCCCAGATATCTTTAATTAAGCCGAAGATCATCTGTACCCTTGGCAGAATATCTGCTCAGAGCTTGGTAGACAAAGATTTTAAGATAACAAGGGATAGAGGTGGGTGGCGCTACTTTATGGGTATCCCTTTGATGCCCACGTATCACCCAGCATATCTATTGAGGTATTCCCAAGCCAAAAGGCACGTTTGGGAGGATATGCAAGAGATCATGCCAAAATTAGGATTAAAAGATCCGAGGAGGTTAAAAGATCAAAACAGGAATTAAAAAGACTTCTCTTATCATCTTTCTTGCTGTCTTCACCGTAGGCATAGCTATCCATAACGTCCAGGGCACACAGAATAGTGCCATGGTGATTGAGCTTGAAGGTATCATTAATCCTGGCACAGCCCAGTTTGTGACAAGGGGCCTGAAGCAAGCTGAAACCAGCAAACTCAAGTTGGTCATTATCAGGCTGGATACTCCTGGCGGCCTTAGTTCTTCTATGAGGGACATTGTGAAGGCTATACTGAACGCCCCTATGCCCGTCGTGGTTTATGTTGCACCACGGGGGGCGAGAGCAGCCTCAGCCGGGGTAATGATTACCATAGCAGCTCATGTTGCAGCTATGGCGCCTCAAACAAACATAGGGGCAGCCCATCCTGTTAGTGCTGGTGGCAAAGAGATTAGCAAGACTATGTCTGAGAAGGTGGTCAATGATATGGTTGCCTATGCCAGGAGCATTGCAAAAGATAGAGGGAGGAATGAAGATTGGGTTGAGAAGGCTATCAGGGAAAGTGTTAGCATAACAGGAGAGGTGGCAGTCAAGCATAAGGTAGTTGATCTGGTGGCAAAGGACATAGATGACCTGTTAGGCCTTTTGGATGGTAGGGAGATAGCAGTGGGGAAGAGTACGGTAAAATTAGATACCAAGGGTCTTGAATTGATTTCTTTTACTCCAGGATGGAGGGATAGGGTATTAAGCGTCATCAGTAACCCAAATATAGCCTATATCCTTATGATGATTGGAATGGCAGGCCTCTATTTTGAGCTGGCCCATCCCGGTGCTATATTTCCAGGCGTTATAGGTGCAATTTCACTCATACTGGCCTTCTTTGCATTTCAGACATTGCCTGTAAATTATGCCGGGCTTCTCCTCATTGCCCTGGCCATTATATTCTTCATAGCAGAAATAAAGGTTGCAAGTTATGGCCTTTTGTCTGTGGCTGGTATCATTTCCCTGGCTCTCGGCTCTGTGATGCTTTTTGAGGATGTTGGGGTGTCCTTGAAACTCATGCTACCCACTATTGTCCTGATAGGCGGTTTTTTTGTTGGAATCGCCTTTTTGGCATTCAGGGCTTATGGGACAAAACCAACAAGTGGGATGGAAGGATTGATAGGTGAAACTGGCGTTGTTGAGGAAAGAATTGACCCTGTTGGGTTAATCTTTGCTCATGGGGAATATTGGAAGGCTACCAGCGCCGAGGTTGCTGAACAAGGAGATAAGGTACGGATTATGGGCTCAAGGGGCCTTGAGCTGACAGTCGAGAAGATAAAAATTGAAGATTGACGGCTTCGTAAAAAGTCTTTTCACCGGTCATTGCGAGGAGCGAAGCGGTTGCGAGGCGGAGCCGAAGCAAACCCGGAGCCTTTCCTTTAGAACTAAGAAGTATGATACCTGACATCACGGAAACTGAGATTCCTCGCTGT
>JAPVWE010000160.1 GCA_028572035.1 Desulfobacteraceae bacterium
ATAGTTTATGAACTTGACTCATTATCAATTTAAGGGAGAGCTCATGAACAAGTCAGACCTGATAGAGGCCTTGAGCAAAGACACAGGGCTACCAATAAGGAAGAGTGAGGAGGTCGTGAGAACGGTCTTTAACAGTATGGCAAATGCCCTTGCAGGTGGTGACAGGGTGGAGATAAGGGGTTTTGGAAGTTTTAAGGTCAAAGACTATGATGGATATGCCGGCAGAAACCCTAAGACAGGCGAACCTATCAAGGTCAAGGCCAAGAAGCTGCCCTCTTTCAAATGCGGCAAGGAGCTGAAAGAGACGGTGGATACCTATAAATAATAACCAAAGGAGGAGATGATGAAACAAATCAAGAAGGACCTCAAGGCTGTGGCAAAGGATCTCAAGACATTAACCCAAAAGACAGACAAGATGATAAGGCGACTTGAAAAGCTTGAAAAACCCCAGGTGGTAAAGAAGCCTAAAGCCAAGGCCGTAAAGAAAGTAGTTGTCAAAAAACCAGCAAAGCTCTCTGCAAGTGGAACTGTCCTGGCCATTATCAAAAGGAGCAGAAAGGGCGTTGACGCTGCCGCATTGAAAAAGAAGACAGGCTTTGAGGACAAGAAGGTAAGGGACATTACCTACAGACTGAGAAAGCAGCGCAAAATCCAGAAGGATCGCAAGGGTCTTTATGTAAAAGCATGATTCTTATCCAAAAACCTTAGTGGTAAGACCTTAAGAGAGATAGCTATCTCCCGGGGCGGAAAAACCGATCATCCAGGCCATCCAGGATTCGTTATTCGCTGTTCTCTTAAATTCAAGAGAATCTGAAGGTGGAGAATACTATGAAGGTTCGGTGGGATTTACTATGGTAGATTTAGAGTTTCTTGATAAAATCAGACTTGCTACTACTCCATGGGCACAAATATTCGTAGCGCTTGCTATTCTTGCTCCTAATTACAACTTGTTCGCCAAAGTAAATATTGAGATGGAAAATATTGACAATATTCCTAAGGATGAGGCAGTAATATTTGCCATGAACCATACCGACAGGTTTAATTACTGGCCGTTCCAGTATAAACTGTGGGCAACAGGGGGGTATCCCTTTACAACCGTATGGGTGAAAGGAAAATACTTTAACAATAAGATTCTCGGACAATTCTTAAAACTCTGTAATACTTTCCCTGTGCCGACAAAGAGATATCTTATTGATGAATTCTTCAAAAAAATATTCCACAGATCAACTACACGGGATGAATATAGAATGATCAAGGATCTACTCGATAAAAAAATTCCTCTTTCTGATGTACTTCATAGCGCATCTCAGGATGTCAAGACCCTTCTTTCAGGCAAATGGAACAAGATGTCCGGCGTCGGGGCTTCCTTTCTTCAATATATAGAAAACTATTACTATACTATGATGGAACGGGTGGCCCAGATCAGTCTCGGAGCTCTCTTTGAAAAAAAATTAAGTATAATCATCTTCCCCGAGGGAACCAGATCAGTGCAACTTTCAGAGGGTAGAAATGGCATCGCCCAACTGGCGCTTCACTCTGACAAAACAGTAATTCCGATAGGCTGCAACGGAAGTGAGGCGATATATCCGAGCAGTTCGCCATTTGCAAAAAGCGGAACTATCACTTATCGCATTGGCGAACCCATGACTGTCCACGATCATCTTGAAGATTTCAGAATTAGAGAAAAATTCCAACTCTTTTCAAAAAAGTCTCAGGAAAAGTATAAAGAAGTGTTTGATGCAGCCACAAGAACAATCATGAAAAAGATCGACATGCTTCTTGATGAACGTTACAGGGTAACGGCTCAATAAACCGGGGGTTAGGGTGGTGGAAAAACCCACCTCTCTCATTTTCTTGATTTATAGAGATTTGGTCACGACATCATCGGAGTGATCATTATTGACACACACACATTCCTGAATTCTTGAGCCCAGGTTGACGCTGTCACCGATCAGGGCATAGGAGAGCCGATCCTCACTGCCAGTATTACCATCCAGTACCGTCCCGGTACAAATCCCGACGCCGTGTCTAAAGGTGGGTTCTCCTCCCTTATCCTATGCTGATTCAATTCATCCAGACTTTTTCTCATCTCCAAGGCCACCAGAACAGCCCTATCTGCATGATCATCATGCCTCAGCGAGGCACCAAAAACAGCCCCTACTTGATCACCAACATACTGAAGCACGAGTCCCTGATTTGGTCGAATGGCCTTTTGCATGACCGTAAAATAGGCCCTCATGCCTCTGTCCCTTCCTTGCGAAACCATCAAGATTGACTATTATTACAATATATTGTATTTATTCTTGACTTTAAACACAACTTGTTGTATGAGATAAAAAAATCTCTACCATCTCAAGCAGGCTGACACGAGATTCATGGCAATCACAAAGCGCTTCAAAGCACTTTTTCTATGCTCCTTATTCTTTTTCCAAGCATTAATGCTTTTGGACGCCCATTCCACACTGAAAAAAGAGGCTCAGCGACCTGAAGAGGCCCTTAAACCAGTTTTTGCTTCTTACCCGATATTCCGCGATGATATGGATTTCGAGTTCCTTGCTCTGGCCATCAGGCGGAATATCTCATACCTGAAACGACTCGATCCCCAAAGGATCTTTTATTACGGGCCCCACCAATTTACATGCAGGCAAGTTCTCCAATGCCAGGAAGCCTTCTTAGGCCTCATATCCAAAAATCTGACAGCAGATCAATTGAACAGAGAAATCCGAATGCGATTTCGAATTTACCGCGCCTCCGGCCGCGCTGGGAATAAAAAGGTGCTCTTTACCGCGTACTATGAACCTGTTTTTGATGCGAGCCTGACCCCGGATGACACTTTCAAATATCCCCTTTACCGGAAACCCGGCGATCTTCTCAGACTGGATCTATCGCCTTTCGACAAGAAGCTTAGAGGGGAAAGCATCCCTGTAAGAATTCAGAATAGCAAGGTTTTGCCCTACTATACCCGGTATCAGATCGAGATGAAAAAGGTCTTGGAAGGTAAAGGCCTTGAAATTGCCTGGCTAAAAGACCCGATCGATGCTTATCTTCTTCACATTGAAGGTTGTGGCCGGTTGAGGCTGCCCCACGGCAAAACCATTTTTGTGAGCTACCAGGCATCCAATAGCCGGCCTTACCGGAGCTTTGGGAGGTATTTGTTGGAGAAGGGATTCCTTGCTCCGGCACAGATGTCTCTCCAAAATATACGGCGATTCCTGTCCAAGCATCCAGGGATTCTCCGCAATGTATTGAATCATAATGATTCCTACATATTCTTCCAAAAGGTAGAGCAGGGTCCGCTGGGTAATATCAACGTCCCCCTGACAATCGGAAGATCCCTGGCGCTGGACTCCAGGCTTTTTCCAAAGGGTGCACTCGCCTTCATTTCTTCCCATAAACCATTTGTGAACAGCCAGGGGGAAGTTACGGGGTGGACAGAATTTTCCCGCTTTGTTTTAAACCAGGACACAGGCTCAGCGATCAAAGGTGCCGGCAGAGCGGACCTTTTCTTTGGGAGCGGATCTTACGCGGAAGCGGCCGCATGGCACCTGAAACATTACGGAGACGTGTACATCTTGATGAAGAATCCTTAGACCTGTGGCTATATTCAACAGGATAAATAATTCCGACCGCTAATGGATTACTGCCGAAAACACCTTGAAGATGAGATTCAATTGTTCGCTATCTGCCTCATTCAGAAGAGAGATCAAATGCTGTCAGAGGCTGGGGAACAAAAGGATTTTTCCAGCCAGTGTGAGCCATCCCCGGCACTATTCAGCTGTCGGGGATTCGGGAAAGGTCGGAGGAACAGCGACAGCACCTACCTCGATAACCCGCATGGATTTCCATTTCCCGCCG
>JAPVWE010000161.1 GCA_028572035.1 Desulfobacteraceae bacterium
TTTTATTTCTCTAAACCCATCACTCCAGTACTCCATTGCTCCCTGGCCCAGACCTGGCATGGCAACATGCGGTGATGCAAAGTGAGGCATTCATAATCAGTGAAAACAGTTGCATACCCACATCCCGTCGCACCAGGGCAGGCTGGCATGGCAAGATGCGGTGATGCAAAGTGAGGCATTCATAAGCAGTGAAAACAGTTGTATGCCCACATCCCATCGCGCCTCCCGATCCCGTCCCGGTCTCGGGACGGGGAGGGCAGGGTGATTTGCCATGCTTGATTAGGGTTTTTAATACCCCGTCCGCTTGCGGCGGGGTAATTGATCTGTGTATATCTGCGAAAATCTGCGTCCTAATCTAAAAGAGCATCTTCAATTGTTCGCTCTCCTAATGATTAAAGGTGGCTTAGTGGTCCCAAATCTCTTCACTGTGAAAGTCTGCTACGGGCTTTCCTTTCGCTCTATGTAAATCCTCTATCCATTTCTTGACACGGTCTTTCCCGTAGGTCTCCTCCCATGCAGCCACGATGGTATCAACAGGGATATCATGGTAGGTCCCATGAAATGCCACGTATTCCATGAATTGTTTCCTTTCAAGGTTGTATGGATGAAAAATGGAATCTTCACGGCCGTTGAATTCAAGGGGGAGAACCTTATGTCTTTGGCAGAGCTCTGAGTTAAATGCCGGCGTTGCCTTTACCCATTTGCCATCCAGGTAAAATTCGGTAAAACCATGGTAGACAAACAGATCCGATCCGATAAACTCCAGGAGTTGTTTGGTGGCAAGGTGATTGCGAACATCGGCAAAACCGACTCGTGATGGGATTTTGCATGCCCGTCCGAGGGCACAGAGAAGGGAGGCTTTACACACACAGTAACCACGGCCGCTCTTCAGTACATTGCTTGCGCGGTAATGCTCCGGAAGATAGAAGGGATAATATGGATCGTACCAGATACCGTCCCGCACCGCATAATATAACTTTATGGCCTGTTCTATCGGGTCTTTGCTCTCACCAATCGTATCCCTCGCATAATGGATGATCAGCTCATGATCACTATCGATAATTGCTGTTGGTACCAGATACCTTCTGGGTATCTTTTCCATCCTTTTTCCTTTCTGATACTCTTCCTGTGATTTGGCAAGGAACTGTCTTGCAAGGTCAGGAATATACTGGAGGTTCCTGGATTTTGAGGAAAACCCATTGTTTCTGAGCGAAAATTGGCTGGGAGCAGTGGGGTACCCATCGAGGTGAGCAGGAAGGGGAAAACCCCGCCTTTAGAGCGGGGAAGGGGCAAGTATTCCCCACCTGCGAACCCGATAGGGTCACTGCGGAAGCCTTGAAGCGAAGAAATAATGGGTTTTTCCTTACGGGATCTGAGTTTGCAAAGAACATCAATAGGTTCATTGAGCCTAATCTAAGATTTCTAAGGAAACTCCAGGCGCAATATACTGTAAAGGTGGTTGGGGGTCAAGGGGGAAAGAACTACCATATGTTGAGAGGCTTTCTTGTTTGACACACAGGCGGCTCTACCTTATAATGCACTCACCTGCAAGTGAGACTTTATCATAGAGAAGGTATGCTTAGCTAATACCCGAATAGGCGCCAGGGTACATGGGAAAGAGGGGGGTGATAAATATGCCCATATCGAATTTAGTGGAAAAAGCGAGAGCAATACGTGAGTCTTACAAGGCCAAGGCCGAAAGGGATCCAGTACAGATGATCGATCAGGAGGTTGCCCGGTCCTTCAACATGCTCCTGGATGAGTCCAGAAAGAGGTATCCCGAGAGCCAGTTGATCAACAAGATGCGCCCTGTTAACTCGGAGCAAACCCAGTTGGCAGGCCTTTTGGCCAAGGTAGATCTACTCGAGGACTCCCTTAAGGCCGGAGAATCTGCATAGGCATCCCGGCCCATCCATTTCCTGGCACAATCGGAATGTGTATGTGTTGAGTGTCAGGTCTTGATTTGACAACATCAATATAAACATTGCTATGGTCTGGCAAAGAACAGCGTGGCTTATAGGCTGGCATTGTTCTGTCAGTGTGGCCCTCCTATCACGCTGGACATCTTCGAAATGGCATCCTCGAAACATGCCCGAGAAACCTTTTATGCTGTGTTAGGCGAGGTTTTTTCTTTTTGAATATTTCACAAACAATTTTCGAAAATCTTTCGAAAATGGAACCCGTAAATGGCAAAAGTAATTGCCAAATGGAAAAGTTGTGGACGCCTGAATAAAGACCAGAAAAAGAGCCTCCAGTAATATACCCTTTCTTTCTCTATGATACCCAGGAACAGTATTGATTTAAAGAATGCCCCAAGGTAGCTGAAATGAAAGGAAAATGACTTTTTTTGCAACGGCTTATAGTCTCTCAAAAATTCTCTAACCCGTTTATAGTAAGGTTCAGGGGAATAAATTCTGCTAATAATCCTTTTATAGCCCTTAATGAGTTTTTCGTAATCCATCTTAGGGATAAAGTTGATCGAAAAATCTGTGTTATCACCTGTCACATCCTTCAATAGCCTGCCCTCTTTTACAAGTCGCTGGTAGAGGTTGGTACCGCGAGGAGCATTTAATAATCCCACCATGGCGGTGACAATTCCGCTTTCCTGTACAAATGCACTAAGCCTTTCGAAAATTGAAGGAGGATCATTATCAAACCCTACGATGAATCCCCCCTGTACCTGTAAACCAAACTTCTGGATCTTTTTTACGCAGGCTACTAAATCACGATTTTTGTTCGGAACCTTGTTGCATTCTGCCAGGCTTTCCTCATTGGGTGTCTCAATGCCGACAAATACTGAGGTAAACCCCGCCTTAACCATCAACTGCATAAGTTCCTCATCATCAGAAAGATCTATAGATGCCTCTGTATTAAAAGAGAAGGGATATCTTTTTCTTTCCATCCATTCAATCATAGCAGGCAAGATCTCCTCTTTTAACTTTCTTCTATTTCCTATGAAGTTATCATCAACAAAGAATAAATCACCTCTCCAGCCCTGGGAGTAGAGATCTTCTAATTCGGCTAATATTTGTGCTTTAGTCTTTGTGCGCACCTTATGCCCATAAAGAACCGAGATATTGCAGAATTCACAATTAAAAGGACAGCCCCGGGAATACTGGATATTCATATCTGCATATTTTTTCATATTGATAAGTTCCCAGATTGGAATAGGGGTCTTTCCTATATCTGGTAATTCTTTGGAGGAATAGATATGTTTAGCACATCCATTTTTCAAATCTTCTAAAAAGGCTGGGAGTGTGACTTCAGCCTCATTAAGCACAAAATAATCCACATCCTCGAACTCTTCGTATCCAGTCGTAAAGAGGGGACCGCCGGCTACAATCTTGATACCCATTTTTTTGCACCTGGTAATGACTTCTTTTACCGATGCCTCTTGGATAGACATAGCACTGATAAACACATAATCAGCCCACTCAAGGTCCCTTTCCCTCAGTGTGGTCACATTCATATCTACAAGTTTTTTCTCCCACTCCTTTGGCAGCATTGCTGCTACAGTCAACAACCCCAACGGTGGGTGAGTTGCCTTTTTCGAGATAAATTTTAAGGCATCCTTAAAACTCCAGAAGGTATCAAGATATTTTGGATAAACGAGAAGTATTCTCATGGTATTTTCCTTATTCATGTTTTCTTTGAAAGGCGACAAAAATTTCCCCCCGAGTTGTTGGTTTCCGAAATAGGTTCGGATATAACGTACTCTCACAGAACTTCTTGATTCCGGTCAATTTATCAAATTGGTTGTAACAGCTCAATAATTAGGGGTAATAGCTGATGGATTCCCGCCTACGCGGGAATGACAAAATGGGATAGGTA
>JAPVWE010000162.1 GCA_028572035.1 Desulfobacteraceae bacterium
TAGACTAAACATTTGAGTTGCATATTTTCTTTAAAAAGCTGAGCTTAGCTCTGCAAATATGTCTGAGACCGCCCACCGCAGGCATAACAAGCAGAATATGTACCCATCTGACTTAGTGATTTAAAGTATAATTTTGCCCTAAATCTTAAAAAAATTACCTAAGGGGCAATTAAAATATTTCTTTTTCTTTCTACTGTCTGGATCACAATGCTCTTCAAATATTGCCTTGCAATTTAAAGAAAGGGTTGATAAGGAATGCCGAAAGCTTGTAATAGTAAGATCATGAGAGGGTAAAGACATGGATGGAAAATCTAAAGAAGTACCGGTAAAAAGGCTCCGGGGATTATGCAACCCAGAGTCTCTTGGCGTTCAATCTACCAGAGATATAGATAAGAGAAAGCAACTGTTAGTGGCCCAAGAGAAGGCGGCCAAAGGCATTACATTTGGGCTCAAGATGCCACGAAATGACTATAATCTCTATGTAGCAGGACCAGATAGAACCGGCCTGACCTTTATCGCCAAAACATACATAGAGAAAATAGCCAAAAAAGATCCCCCACCCTCTGACTGGTGCTATGTATATAGTTTTCAGGAACCAGATACGCCAAAATTCCTTAAATTGAAAAGAGGCATGGGCCCAAAACTGAAGAAGGATATTTCTGAGTTCATACAAGAGGTTAAGACAGAGATACAGGATGTCTTTGAAAGTGAGGATTATAATAGAGAAAAGGAGACCATAACTAAAATAATTACTACCAGAAGGAACAAATTGATCTCTCTGTTGGAAAAAAAGGCAAACAAGGAGGAATTTGTCCTCAATATTAGTCAGGTGGGAATGATGATTATGCCATCAAAGGATGGCAAACCTATGGATGACGAAACTATTGGTGCCCTACCAAAGAAAGAAAGAAAAGGGCTTCAGAAGGTAAGCCAGGGGTTACAGAAGGAGATGAAGGAAACAGTGAGGGGTATTAGGCACCTTGATAGAGAATTGAAAGAGAGAATTAAGGACCTTGACAACAAGATAGCCCTTTACCGGGTTGGACACCTAATAGAGGAGCTTGAGATAAAATATAAGGATCTGCCAGAGGTATTAGATCATCTCAAAGCGATGAAGGATGACATCATCCTTAACATAGATGATTTCAAACAAAAACAATCAATCCATCAAGGCCCATTTCTTATGCCCCACATTGAACCCTCATTAACCCGCTATGAGGTGGGTGTCTTGGTTGACAACTCAAAATTAAAGGGGGCTCCGGCTATAATCGAAACCAACCCTACCTATCCTAATCTCTTTGGCAGAATAGAGAAGCAGGCCCAATTTGGTACCCTCTTTACAGATTTTACCATGATTAAACCAGGTGCCTTGCATAGGGCAAATGGCGGTTATCTAATTATCAAGGCCATCGATTTGCTGAGAAGTCTTGGATCTTGGAATGCCCTTAAGAGGGCGATCAAGAGTGAGGAGATCAGGATCGAAGACCTGGCAGAAGAGATAGGATTTATATCAACGAAGACCCTAAAACCTATGCCCATTCCTATGGATATCAAGGTCGTATTGATAGGCAGTCCCTATATATATCATGTTCTCTATTCTTACGACAGCGACTTTAAGAAGATGTTCAAGGTAAAGGCCCAGCTTGATGATAGTACAAGAAAGACCAAAAAACAGATCAAAAGCTATCTCTCTTATGTCGCCAAGGTATGCGAAGAGGAGAATCTACTGGACATTAATAGAAAAGGTCTGGCCAGGATAATAGAGTATGCATCTGAACTGGCAGGAAACCAGCGAAAGATGTCACTGAAATTGCCAGAAATAAAAGATTTAGTGGTTGAAGCCAACTTCTGGGCCAAGCAAAGAGGTAGAATGTCTATTGAATCAGATGATATCGAGAGGGCCATTGATGAAAAGGCACAGAGATCAAATCTTATGGAGATGAAAATCCAGGAAAAGATTGAAGAAGAGATCCTCCATATCCAGACAGAAGGGAAAGTTGTAGGCCAGGTAAATGGTTTAAGTATTTATGACTTAGGCGACTATACGTTCGCCAGACCAATAAGGATAACCGCTACAGCCACACCTGGCAAGGAAGGGGTGGTAGATATTGAGCGGGAGGCCAAAATGAGCGGGAATATACATACTAAAGGGATCTTAATTATGGAAAGTTATCTGAAAAACAAATACGCATTGGACAAACCCCTTGCCCTTTCAGCCAGTGTTACCTTTGAGCAAAGCTATGGGATGGTTGATGGAGATAGCGCCTCGGCTGCCGAACTTTTTGCTATTCTATCCTGCCTATCAAATAAACCTATACGTCAGGGGATTGCTGTTACCGGTTCTGTGAGCCAATTAGGTGAATGTCAGCCTATCAGTGGTGTTACCAAGAAGATAGAAGGTTTTTTTGACGTCTGTAAGGCTAGAGGTCTAACCGGGGAGCAAGGTGTTATTATTCCAAAAAGAAGTATAAACGATTTGATGCTTAAGAAAGAGCTTATAAAAATTATAGAAAAGCGTAAATTTCATATCTATGCCATTGAGAATATGGATGAGGGAATTGAGATCCTAACCGGTGTCAAGGCAGGGAGAAGGGATAAGAAAGGAAATTATCCAAAGAATACGCTGAATTATCTGGTCATGGAAAGGTTAAAGATGATGAGCGAGTCAATCAAAGAGTCAGAACAGAAAACAAAGAGGAAGGTAAGAAAAGGAAATAAAACGAGAAAATAGTCTATTCTATCCGGGTAACAAATCTAACCATTCTTTTTAAGATATCTTTTAATAGATCCTCTGGTAAAAGCCCCTTGTCTGATAATCCACAATAAAAATCTTTTGCTATCTCCTCTACTGTTAGTTCTAAGTCTTCCTCTTTCTTATAGATATCTATCATTTCCTTTCGGAAATCTTTAGCCTCCTTTTTAGCTCTCTGACAGAATTCTTTTCCCTCAGGAGGTGTCAGAGCGCCAAAATGTTCCAAGCAGATAATCTCTGCTCCAATCTTGCTTAGCTTATCTATGCTTTCTTGAAAATCATCATAATTGGAAGTCCCCATGGGAAGGATCCTCTCTTGTGTCAGAGACCCAATGCTGTCAGATGGAAACATGGTATATTCTCTGGGGAAATAGAGAGCCAGGCTGCACACAGAATGTCCCGGAGCATCAATAATCTGAAGTTTAACCCCATCTTCAAGGTTAAGTTCCATTCTACCGTCAATCATATGATGAACCGGAAACCCCTCTTTAACAACATCTAGTGGCTCCATCTGCTCAATCGGGCTCTCTGCCTTTAACATCGAATTGTTGTAATCTTGTATTGCCTTCAAGGCCTTTTGATTCTTTAGAATGCTTGCCCCAGCCTTGGAAACAGCCACCTTTAGCCATGGCCAGTGTCGTGCAAGGTAGGGGGCCATACCAAGGTGATCATAATGGGTATGAAGAAGGATTAGATGCCTGATTCTCTCCAGATCTACATTAAGATCATTGAGCTGAGTCAGTACCTCGGGTATAACATGTGCCATAGCTCCACCGACCAAGGCATAGGTATCTCCTTTGATGAGATAGGTGCAGAGATCTGGGCGACCTAAGAATTCAACCCTCTCCGTAATAGTACCAGGTTCCCTTATCCACATAAAACAATTCCTTCATAATTTTTGATTATGTTTACTGGAATTCATCTGGCAAACTCCCTAAGAAGAAGCCATTCTTCCCCGTGCACAGCACAGGGAATTCTGGCAAAATTTCATAAAGTAACGATTTTTAAGGCCAAGCAGACTATTTAGCAGCAACTTCCTTTCATATCAAG
>JAPVWE010000163.1 GCA_028572035.1 Desulfobacteraceae bacterium
AAGGATTTGCAAAATCATCACTTTAATAGAAATGTCAAATGACAAAACCCAAATGACAAATCAAATCCAAATGTTCCAATGTCAAAGCATTCCTGTTTGGGCTTTGGATTTTGACATTCATTTGAACTTTGAACTTTGGCATTTGACATTCTCAAGATATACTGTCAATCCAAGATCTATTATTAAGATCTATAGCACCTTTATGAGAGCCCTAAGATTTCCTTCAATCTCTTTGCATTTTTAATAGCATAGCCCCTATAGTCATTGTCAAAATAGAGGTAGGTATCCTTGGACCAACGCCTGATTTTTCGGGCATACGTCTCCAGTTCCTCCTCAGTATACTCCGAGGCATAGAGTTTTCTGGATCCATGCAACCTGATATAGATGAAGGCGGCCGTATCCTCCTCGATATAGGGGTACCGCCCGGCCGTATCAGAGATGCAAAGAGCGATGTTGTTATCCTTGAGTATGTCCATTGCCTTTTCCTGTGCCCAGCTTGGATGTCTCACCTCTAAGGCATAGCGGAGGTTTGCCTTGAGGCAGTGACAGAAATTGCTCAATACTGCTTCATCGAAAGAGAGACTGGGTGGCAGCTGAAAGAGGATTGGCCCCAGTTTTTCCTTTAACAACGCAACAGAGCCATAGAATCTCTCCAGTGGCTCCTCGACATCCTTTATTCTCTTTATGTGGGTAATGTATCTACTGGCCTTTACAGCCCAGAGGAAGTTGTCAGGCGTCCTTTTTCTCCAGTTTTCAAAGGTTTGGGGTTTGGGGAGCCGGTAAAAGCTTGCATTCAACTCAACCGTCCCATAATGCTCGGCATAGAACTCAAGCCACTTTGTCTTCGGACAATCCTTAGGATAGAATACCTTACTCCAATGATCGTAAGTCCAACCCGAAGTACCGATGTGGATTTGGGGTGACCGCTTACCGTTATCCGGTGTCCGTTGTTGCATATTTTGCCTCCTTATCCGCTTACTATCTCCCTCCGTCTATCGGTGAACAGAGAACGGTGAACGGTGAACTTCCGCAATGCACCAATCTTTTCGCCTTAAACCAGTTTCAATGATACGTATCTTTGTGTATATATCTATATTCAAGCATTATGCAAAGATTTTTCAAGGTAAAAAACCAAACGCAATTATCTTATTGAAGATAGAGCCATGGCAGGGCAAAAGGAAGAATACTGGAGCAAATTTGCCCGTACTTATAATAACGATCAGGAATATGTTGTTGGAAAGACGATTCTGCAAACAGTCACTAAAAAATTATCTGAAGAGCGTGATCTGGGAGAAGTGATAGAATTTGGATGTGGAGTAGGATATTTTACTAAAGCGATAGCTAAGAATGCAAGGCATGTTACTGCCACAGACCTTTCAGATGAGATGTTGGAAATGGCAAGGATTCAATTACAAGAATTCCAAAACATAACTATCCAAAAGGCTAATTGTGAAGATACATCTTTTCCATCGGGAAGGTTTGATACCGTATTTATGGCCAATTTGATACATGTGGTAGAAAATCCTATGAAGGTCTTCCAAGAAAGCCATCAAGTTCTAAAAAATGGAGGATTATTACTTGTTGTAAACTTCACAGGTTACGGTATGAACTGGTTTGAAAAAATGAAATCAGGTATTAGATATCTCAGGAAGTGGGGCATGCCACCGCGCTATGCCCGAAACAACTTATCTCCTGATGAACTTGTCTCCTTTGTAGAAAATGTAGATTTCAAGGGAGAGGAAGTTCAACTTTTAGGAGATAAGACAAAGGCGTTATATTTGAGGGGCCGAAAGGAATGAAAACAGGGTATAAGAGAGCGTATCTGGCTTCACTGTACTTTGCCAAGATCCGGCCGCGGCTGAACTCCAAGTGTGCTCGGGACGTCAGGTAGTTATGCAAGCTAACACACCTTTAACTATACAAGGCCAGAAGATTCCTTCTATCATCCTTGATATTTCACGGAGGCTTATAGAAAATGGCTACCAGGCCTTTATTGTGGGAGGGGCACTAAGAGATTCCTTGCTGGGCTACCAGGCCAAGGATTGGGACGTAGCCACCGATGCAACGCCAGAGAGGGTCCATGATCTTTTTCGTGAGATGACACGCTTTGATCTAAAGCACGGAACCGTTACCCTGGTCTCAAAGGGGAGGCATTTCGAGGTGACCACCTTTCGAGGTACCGGTGGATATGGGGTAAGCATCGAGGAGGATCTTGCCCACAGGGATTTTACCTTTAATGCCATGGCATATGACATTACCCATAAAAGGATTATCGACCCCTTTGGTGGGAAAGAAGACATGAAGAAGAAGGTTGTCAGGGCAGTAGTCAACCCATTAGATAGGTTTAACGAGGACCCTTTGAGGATGATGAGGGCTATCAGGTTCTCTTTACAGCTTGGATACTCCATTGAGCCTGAAACACTCATGGCTATAAACTCCATGGCAAAGGCTATTGATAGAGTAGCCAGAGAAAGGATACGGGATGAGCTTTTGAGAATATTGTTGGTTAGCAAGCCTTCAGCTGGCTTTAACCTGATGAGGAAGACAGGTCTTCTCAAGAGGATTGTTCCGGAACTTCTTAAAGGGTACCGAAAAAGACAGAATAGTTATCACAAATATACCATCTACCGGCACATTATGGAGACGGTTGACTCCATCGAGAGGGACCCCATTCTGCGGCTTTCTGCCCTGTTTCACGATATAGCAAAGCCACGTGTAAGGAGAAAGGTCAAGGGCAGATGGAGATTTCTTGGCCATGCCGCAGCCAGTGCCGAGCTTGCCCGGGAGATTATGATACAATTGCGGTTTAGCAATGAGGAAATCACTCGAGTAACAAGCCAGGTTTCCAATCACATGTTTGACTATAAAAAGGGTTTAAGCGACAGGGCAGTAAGGCGTTTTATCAAACGGGTGGGGGTAGATAATATTGACGGCCTTATGAGGCTCAGAAGGGCAGATGATCTGGCACATGGGTGGGGAAGGGGTTTTGAAAAGGATATTGAGGAATTTGGAAATAGAATTAATGCCCAAATCAAAAAACCATACCCTTTCACCGTCTCTGATTTAGCGGTCAGTGGCCATGATGTGATGAATATCTTGGACTTACAGCCCGGCCCCAGGGTGGGAGAGATCCTGAATCAACTCCTTGGAATTGTCATCGATAAACCACGGTATAATCAAAAGGATAAGCTTATAGAAATTTTGAAAGAGCTGAAGGGGTGATACACGTCTTCATCGTTTGTACCCATTGGAATGGCGTGGAATACGCATCTTTAGTCTCGACATTTCGTAGTTCAAAAACACAGCTTGTCAAGAATAAAGATTCGACCCCACCCCAGTCACTTTAGTCGGGCAGAGCTAAGTCATAGTGTAAGCTAACCTATTGATTCTTTAGCTAATTGCTGGGTATGTGTATCTTTTTTTGTTATGCCCCCTCCGGGGCGTAGGCCCTACGGGCCGGAGGCTATGACATGGGCCTTTGCAAGGTCGTTTTCAAAATGCTTTATTGCACCTTAACCCTTAGAATCATACGCTCCGTCTATATAAACCATTTTGAAACGACCACTAAGCCAGACTATATAAGAGGCCCGCCCTCCCCGTCCCGAGACCGGGACGGGATCGGGAGGCGCGAAGTCTCTGGAATATGATATGATCACTATATTATTTCTCAGCTGAATTCTACCTACTCATGCCTTATAAGCCAGGTCTGGGCCAGGGGCATAATCAAAAAAAAGATACACATACCCTGGACTTTGACGTTACCCTGCATATCCTGTGCTTTTCAATTG
>JAPVWE010000164.1 GCA_028572035.1 Desulfobacteraceae bacterium
AAATATAAAGAGCTAATAGAATAATTAGCTGCTCGCCATGCGAGCCTGCAAGGCAAGTTTCCGATTCTCCGGAATTCCGGAATTCGGAAACCGGAACTCGGAAGCGGGCGGGTCTGCGGATATCGGCCCGCCCTGGCGCGAGGACTTTGTAGCGCTCTCAGGCTTACGAAAGCCAGGTCTGGGCCAGGGGTCTGGGCCAGGGCGGAAATCTGCGTCCTAATCTAAAGAATGGTTATTCTACAGGGGAGGGGTTTTGAATTATTGTTGATTCAGCAGGATAGATGATCTAAGATATCCTGACATCTCTGGGAGGAAAATAGCCCTTGGACACAACTTCATATTTCTGTCGGAGAATCCTTTGACATCTTTTTGCCAATTTGATATGGAGTTCGCAGACCAAAAATTCACAAACTTGGCTCCTTTTTGAACATAAAAAAGTAAGGGGTTTTGATTATGAAATATTGGAGAGTGATTGGTTTGGCTGTTGCCTTTTGTCTGGTTTTTATTCCAGGTAGTCCTTTTATAAGTCAGGCATCCGGGGAGAGCCAGTGCTTCAAATGCCACACCAGTGCCGAGAAATTGATAGAAATAACCAGAGAGATTGCTAAAGCCAGGCCGGCACTTGAGTGTGCTGAATCAGAAGGGGAGGGGTGAGGCGGTGATGCGGAGCCGTTGGCCCTGCACGAAAAGATTCTTGTTGACAGCAAAATTTTGGAGGATGAGAACCATGGAGAGATGGCATGCGTTGACTGCCATGGTGGTAACCCAGATGACCCCAATTGGAAGACAGCCCACGAAGATGTTATTAAAGATCCTACCTATCCTGATGCCACCGAGGCCTGCGGGGATTGCCACGATGAGATTAATGAGAATTACACAAAGAGTCTTCATGTAAGCCTTAAACCATTTACACTTATAATTGACAAAAGGGCCAATCCTAATGCTGGCATCCGCAGCAAAGTAGAACGCGCAATGAATAATCATTGCTATGGATGCCACAGCAGTTGCGGCCAGTGTCACATCAGCAGACCGAACGTTGTTGGAGGGGGGCTTTTGGATGCTCACCTCTTTCAAAGGAAACCCCCCATGCAAGAGGTCTGTACAGCCTGCCACGGGAGTCGCATACAGAGAGAATATTTTGGTGAGGAAGAGGGGGCTTTGCCAAGCGTTCATAAGGAAAAGGATATAAAATGCGAAAAGTGTCACACTGGAGAGGAAATGCATGGTGATGGAAAGGATTACGCAAACAGGTATGAGGTGGAAAATGGGCCAAAATGTGTCGATTGTCACAAGGAGATCTATGACAGAGAAGCAAAGAATGTGATAACCCATCGGATTCACAAAGATAAGGCAAGCTGCCATGTCTGTCATGCCCAGCCTTACAAAAATTGTTCTGCCTGCCATGTGGGCAAAGATAAGAATGGTCTCACCTTTTGTAAAACAGAGACCTCCCGGATTGATTTCAAAATTGGAATAAATCCATTGAAATCAGAGAGGAGACCTGAAAAATTCGTTACCTTGCGCCACATACCTGTTGATCGGGGAACCTTTGACTCTTATGTGAAAGATGGACTAAGCAATTTTGACACTTTGCCTACATGGAAACTTGCGACACCTCATAATATCAGACGAAATACGCCACAGAACTCACACTGTAATGCCTGTCACGGGAATGAGTCTCTTTTCTTGCGGGAGAAAGATGTAGAGGATAACGAAAAAGAGGCAAATAAGGGTGTTGTAGTTCCTGCCAATTTAATTCCAAGGAAACAGAAGTGGCAACCAAAATAAGTGATTATCATATAAACCTAAATCATTTCTATCTATCCCTCATACTCTGTCCTATTGAAATTACGTTATGATTTGAGATTGCCAGGGTTTCGATTTTTGGCATTGAATTTGCTTTAGAATTAATATAAATATTGAACTAATAGAAACGCACCAGAGTCTTTTGCATTGCCATTGCGAGCCCCAAGGGCCTGGCAATCTCGTTCTAAATGAGATTGCTTCATTCCCGCCCGCTTCGCCTGAGTCCCGCAGTGTGGGACGATGGCGGGCAGGTCACTCGCAATGACATTTCAATTGATGCGTTTGCATGAATAAAGGCGCATAATATTGGTCTATGGTTTGAGGAGGAGAACATGAGTAGGCTGAAAAGGTGTTTATTGGTGGCTTTTGTTACCTTAATCTTTGGGGTCTGCCAAAGTGAAGCTAAGATAATCATTGGTGAAGGCTTTGGAACTACCAGAGAAGAGGCTAAAAAGGCGGCTCTTTCTGATCTGTCATCGGCTATTCAGGTGGAGGTACAGAGCTCTTTTGAATCAATGGTCAGGGAAGTAAATCAAAAGGTTGAGGAATTCACCCAGAATGTAATTAAGTTGAAATCAGAACTCCCTATCCTGGGTGCAGAATATGAATTTAGGAGAGGTAAACATGGCCAAAACTCCACAGCAATTCTTGATTCCGATAGTGTCTTGAAACTGTATGGGGCTAAGATAGTAGAGATAAAGAAAAACATAAAAGCTTATCAAGCGCTAATAGGCAAATCAATCTCTCGAAGTGAGAAATATCAATTCTATACGGAACTTCTCACATACCTGAAGCAATACTACAAATATAAAACCGTGGCAATTCTTCTTGGAAGTAAAGATATTCCAGAAATAGATATCACTGAAGTGGAGATTAAGAATCAACTGAAAAAACTCAAGGAAAAAGTTGATGATGTTGATATGGCAGCAAAGCTTATTGCGGAGGCAGTAGCCGATAGAGATAGAGTATATATTTATCCTCCAGCTACAAGGGATTCTCATGAAATCACTCAATTTGCAGATGTGGTTAAAAGGAGGCTATCTGTTTATTTGAAGACGGTCCAAAATCCTAAGGATGCCAAGTTTTTTATGAAAGGCAGCTATGATATCCTAAATAAAGGGAAGGGCGGAATAGAGCTTACCTATTATCTGCTTGATAGTGAATTTAATACACTTAAGACCAGAGTTATTACCCTTCTTCCAGAAGGCTATTCCGGCTATGAGATCAAACCTAAGACTCTAAGTTTTGATAAGTTATTATATGAAGGTTTTGCTGTTTCCAATGAATTTAAGATTGATATAACTACCAATCGGGGAAGGGGTAATCTGCTGTTTAAGGCGGGGGAAGAGGCAGAATTTCTGGCAAAAATGAATAACCCGGGATATTTTTATATCGTGGGTCATGTGGTAAAGCCGGGAGATGAAGAATATTCTTATTTGGTAGATTTCGATGATACTGGTCAAATAAGAGGTGGAAGGAAGTTTATACGATATGTCAATATCGATGATGTAAACAAATGGATAAGTCTCGGGAGATTTGAGATTGTTGCCCCTTTTGGTGTGGAGAGTCTTCAGTTGATTGCCTCCAGCAAGGATTTAATTGATAGACTTCCTTCTTGTGGATATGATGATGAAACACAGCTTTATGTAGTTTCCAGAGACCCTAGTAAAGCCGTCTTAAATACCAGAGCTATCAAGAAAAAGATAAGCAAAAAGGTTAAATCTGCTGAGGCAGTGTTGCTTTTTACTACTATGAAGAAATAGAATCTGGGATTTTATGCAAGCTATAAATGGGCATTCTACCCCAACGCATCTGAACTTAGGGAATGTTTTCCAAATGCAATGAATGCGGTCTTTGAAGAACTAATACAAACACACCATATAAAATGTCATTGCGAGTGAAACGAAGCAATCTCATAGAGAGGGAGATTGCCACGCCCTTCGGGCTCGCAATGACGATGTAACAAATCCTATTCGT
>JAPVWE010000165.1 GCA_028572035.1 Desulfobacteraceae bacterium
TATAGGATACGCTTTTGGGCCGGAATGGCTTATTGAGTCCATGATCAAAGTGGTAAGCTCCACTACATCTTGCGCTCCGTCGGTTTCCCAGCGTGCTGCCGTGGCTGCTCTGCGGCTCGATGCAGAAGTCATCGATGCAATGGTCGAAGAATTTCGCGTGCGGCGCGACCAGGCGTACGAAGTTCTGGAACAACTCCCCGGTGTGAGGCTTCACAAGCCCGGAGGGACTTTTTATATGTTCCCGGATATCAGCCGGATTACACAGGACAGCCGTCAGTTTGCCTTGGATCTGTTAGAGGAGGAACAGGTCGTGGTGGTTCCAGGAGAGACCTTTGGGCCTTCAGGAAAAGGCTGTGTGCGTATAGCACTCACGGTCAATCAGGAGGTTTTGAAAGAGGCCCTCGAACGCATCCATCGTTTCATAAAGAAGATTTCTTGACCTCAAAGAAATATTTCACCGCAAAGACGCAGAGCACGCTGAGGTATAGTTATTTTTTTGCTTTCCGCTAACCCCGGTTAAATAAGCCCGCCCTGTGGAATCCCCCGTAGGGGGTTTCGCCTAACGGCGGAAATTCCACAGGGCAAGCATTTAACGGGACGGCGCAAAGCAAAAAGACTCAGCCCCGCGGGGCTAACCCTCTATAGCCCCCCAATGATTTTACTGCTTAATTTATTGATATCCACTTTGTTCCTACCGCCCAAAGGGCTGCGAAGCTTTTCCCTTGCCGGCCTCTCAACGGCAAGGGAAAAATCTTTTCCTTTGCACAGTTACTCTGCGATCTCCGCGTCTCTGCCGTGAACCAGGAGCTTTTCTTAAGTCAATGACATTGACTACGCTAGGGCAAATTCAACCGCTGATTTTGCGTGAATTGTTGTTGTGTCAAATACGGGCATTTCTACATCCCCCTGGCTAACCAAAAGCGGAATCTCTGTACATCCTAAAATCACTCCATCTGCACCATCTGAAATGAGCCTGTTAATTACTTCTTTGTACTTTTCTTTTGAAGACTGTTTTATTATTCCAAGACACAATTCATTATAGATAACACTGTCAATTATTCTTCTATCGTTCTGTGAGGGAATAATTACTTCAATATTGTATTTTTCTTCTAATCTTTTTTTATAGAAATCTTCTTCCATAGTAAAATTTGTTCCCAGCAAACCAAGTTTCCCTAATCCCTTCTCTATTATTTTTTCAGCAGTCGCATCTGCTATATGCAGGAGTGGGATATTTATGTTATTTTCAACCTCTTCCGCCATTTTATGCATAGTATTTGTACAAATTACAATAAAATCGGCACCGGCCCCCTCTAATTTCTGAGCAAAATTGAGCATCAATTTGGTGAGTTCTTCCCATTTGCCTTGATGTTGTAAGTTTTCAATTTGTTCAAAATCAGCAGAGTACATAATGCATTCAGCGGAGTGTAATCCACCAAGTCTTTCTCTTACAGTTTCGTTTATAATCCTATAATATTCAGATGAGGACTCCCAACTCATACCACCAATAAGACCAATCGTTTTCATATTACCCTCCTTATTAGAGTTTAGTTCGCTCGTGACAGGATTTGCTGATGAAAAAAGAAAGAAAAACCTCTTGACAGAAAAGATCTCATACAGTATGCAAAATAGGCTAAATATAGCTATTCTTCAACTGTTTCATTGATGTTATAAAAATAATAAGGCAAAACGTATCCTCAGTTAAGAAAAAAATCAACATCTCAGAAACTCAAATTCACCAGTCTCAGATTTGATCGGACCTATAGGTAAAAGAATAAGATCTATCAAAGGAAAGATGCTCCATGAAGGTTCTTGTAAGTGATTCGCTGTCAGAGGAGGGTATCAAGATATTTCAGGAAACTCCTGGTATTGACGTCGATGTGGATACCGATCTGACACCCGAAGAGTTAAAAGGGATTATTGGCCAGTATCATGCCCTTGTTATCCGGAGCGCCACCAGGATCACTGCGGAGGTCATCGAGAAGGCCCACAATCTGAAGGTCATTGGCCGGGCCGGGATAGGTCTGGACAATATAGATATACCAGCTGCAAGTAAAAAGGGAATTATTGTAATGAATGCGCCTGAGGGCAACATCATAACCGCAGCAGAACACACCATCGCAATGATTATGGCCCTCTCCCGGAACATCCCCCAGGCAACAGCATCTCTCAAGCAGGGAAAATGGGAAAAGAAAAAATTCCAGGGCTGGGAACTCTTTAACAAAACTCTTGGGGTTATCGGGGCTGGGCGCATAGGGCGCCTTGTGGCTGAGAGGGCTAGGGGGATGAAGATGAAGGTCATTGCCCATGACCCATACATTAAGCCAGACACCATTGAAAGATTGGATATCGAGCCTGTCTCTTTTGATGAACTTCTTCAAAGGGCCGATTATGTCACCATTCATACCCCGAGTACCGGTGAGACCATCAATATGATAAACAAGCAGACAATTGCCAGGATGAAAAGAGGGGCAATGCTTATCAACTGCGCCCGAGGAGATATAGTCAATCAAGATGATCTCTTCGATGCCTTAAAATCAGGTCATCTGGCAGGTGCAGCCTTAGATGTCTTCAGCAAAGAGCCACCTGGCAAGATAAAACTGATGAGTCTACCCAACTTCATATGCACACCCCACCTTGGTGCGTCAACCAAGGAGGCACAGGACAAGGTCTCCAAGCATGTGGCTGAACAGATCGTCGCCTATCTGCTGTTAGGCTCGGTAAGAAATGCTGTGAATGTCCCGAGCATAAGCGCTGAACTGATGACTACCCTGAGACCTTATGCCATTCTGGCTGAAAGAATGGGATCCTTACAGACGCAGCTCGCCGAGACTGCTATCCTGGAAGTTCACATCGATTACTCAGGAAACGTAACCGATTATGATGTAACCCCCTTAACCACTGCCATGCTCAAGGGTCTCCTCACTCCTCTGCTCAAAGATGAAGTGAACTTTGTCAATGCCCCCCTTATCGCCACCGAACGGGGGGTAAAGGTAGTAGAGTCCAAAACCAAGACATCCGAGGATTTTTCAAGTCTTATCAAGCTTACTGTTAAGACATCAGAGGGCAAGAATGTTATCTCAGGGACCGTATTTGGCAATAACTTGCCCAGGATCCTGCGCATAAATAAATTTTACCTTGAGGCCATTCCTGAAGGCCATAACCTCTTGCTAACCAATGTGGACAGACCTGGTGTCATCGGCAGGATCACGAGCACCCTTGGGAGTTATGGGGTTAACATTAGCCGCATGCAGGTAGGTGAAGAAAAGGAGAAGAAACAGAATGTGATCTTTTTGGCTACCAATGTATCTGTAAGTGATGAGATCCTTGAAAAACTGCGCAACCTCGACGATGTGTTTTCAGTAAGAAGAATAGAATTGTAAATGCTCCAGAAAGCTTGATTTATCAGAAATTTACAAACTCAATATCATAGTAGGGCTGGAGAAATTTCCTCAAAGCAATATCTATTGATTTTAGTAAAGTGTGGCCAAATATTTGAGGTTTAATAATGTTTAGGAGGTGATTCCCATTGGCTCGTAGGAGTAAACCCCAAATATTTCGCCACTTCAAAGTCCTGTGGTATCTTTTTTAAGATATTGCTTTTCAGAAACATCCCCAGCCCTGATTAAAATGAGATCTCTATATAAGAAATATGCATATAAAAGGAGTTTGTAAATTTCTGTTGGTATGATTCCTGCATTTTAGTTAGCATAATGCAAGAGTTGTTCCGAATAGTCATTTAGTTGACAGTTTAATTG
>JAPVWE010000166.1 GCA_028572035.1 Desulfobacteraceae bacterium
GCAAACCCGGAGCCTTTCCTTTACAACTAAGAAGTATGATACCTGACATCACGGAAACTGAGATTCCTCGCTGTGCTCGGAACAGGCTCCGCAATCTCCTGATTTCAAGCAGTTACAGCTAATGAGA
The DNA here is from genome assembly GCA_028572035.1 of Desulfobacteraceae bacterium. Taxonomy (GTDB): domain Bacteria; phylum Desulfobacterota; class DSM-4660; order Desulfatiglandales; family B25-G16; genus JABXJZ01. Next base: position 128 of record JAPVWE010000166.1, read on the forward strand.
TTGCTTCGCTACGCTCGCAATGACACCACCGGCGACTTTTTACGAGACCATTAATCTTAGTTCTTAATCAAATTGAAAGGAGGGAAAACATGTGTGAGGCCAATGCATATCTACTAAGAGATGGGGAAGAGGAACTCATTATGAAAAACGTAGATATCCTAAGACCTGAGACAAATGGTATATATCTTCAAGATATCTTCGGTGGACAGCGTACAATTAAAGCAAGGATCAGGGAGATGAACCTTGTTGATCACAGGATTTTGCTGGAAGAAGAATAGAGGATTAAAGCGGTTTGGCGAGGCTTCCCATGAATCACCATCATCACCACGAAGATAAACATGTCGAAGGTCGGAGTAAGTTATCAGAAAAAGAAAAACTGGGCAAACTCCTGGAATATTGGATTAAGCACAATGAAGAGCATGCCAAAACCTATCTTGAATGGTCAAAGAAAGCAGATGGTGAAGGCTTAAAGGATGTGGTTAGTCTTCTGGAAGAGGCATCTGAGTTGACTATATCCATTAACCAGCTATTTAAGAAGGCTGTAAAAAGGCTCTAAAACTGATTATCTTTAATTTGCTCCATTGTAAGGAGATCTTCCACTGCACAGGGTTGACCCTGTTAAATTCCCGCTCTTCCGAGCGGGACCCCCTACCAGGATTTAACAGGGCAGATGTCCAAACCCTATGAACTCCCACCTGCCTCGCAAGGCTTGGCGACCGGGCAGGCAATGAACGCAATAAATCCAGTAAATGCCGGGTCATCCTAATACCGCCCCAGAAATTCTCAACATAGCATACTGCGCACGATGGTATGGAGAATATGGTAAGATTGACAAGAAATTTTTTGTTTGCTTATGGTGCTAAATATGATTAAAATATCAAGTTTAGTGTTTTCTATATTCTTATCAAATTGTTGAGCACTGAGCACACAACATGAACAAACTAATAGCTTCTTTTATCAGATATATCCAGACAGAAAAGGGATATTCAGGGCACACAATCAGGAACTATGAAAGCGATCTAAGGCAATTTAGCAAGTTTGTTGCAACCAAAAAGGATCTAAGAAAGGGTGATCCAGGTATTGACCTTGTAGATTATATGCTTATCAGATCATATTTAGGAGAGCTCTTTGATAAATGTCGGCGAACGACAACTGCCCGGAAGCTTTCGGCACTAAAATCCTTTTTCAGGTATCTGGAGTTGAGAGGACTTGCCCCTTTGAATCCGGCGGCAGAGATAACCACTCCCAAACAGGAAAGGTATATCCCTACATACCTCCCTGTAGACGATATGTTCGCCTTACTAGAGCAACCTGACAGGGAGAAAGAGTTGGGACTCAGGGACCTGGCCATTTTGGAGCTACTTTATTCGTCCGGTCTCAGGGTAAGCGAGCTTGTCGCCTTAGATGTAGAGAAATTGGACCTCGACTCTCGTCTTGTAAGGGTCTCTGGTAAAGGTGGGAAGGAGAGACTTCTCCCTGTTGGGAGGAAGGCTATTGCTGCTATCAGAGAGTATCTTGAACATACAGAAAAGAGAAGAAAAAAGGCCGGATACAGCATAAGCCATGGACCTCTTCTTCTTAATTACAGGGGAGGGAGGCTTTCTGACAGGAGCGTGAATAGACTGGTCAAAAGATATTCAAAGGAATGCGGGATAATAATGGAAATCAGCCCCCATTCCATACGCCATACCTTTGCAACTCATCTACTTGATGGGGGTGCAGATCTAAGGTCAATCCAAGAGCTATTGGGTCATGTAAATCTTTCATCTACACAAAAATACACCCATGTGAGTATAGATAAGCTAATGGAAGTCTATGATAAATCTCATCCAAGAAGCTGAAGGGGTCCGGGGAAAGGAGGTTATACGTTGCCATCAGGAAGCGAAAAAAAAGATAGATTAAAGCAAGCGATCAGGGCCACCACTATTATATCCATCAGGAAAGATGGGCAGGGGGTTATGGCTGCAGATGGCCAGGTTACCCTGGAAAATACGGTTGTGAAACAAAAGGCTAAAAAGGTCAGGTTTATGTATAATGATCAGGTTTTGGTGGGTTTTGCCGGGGCAACTGCAGATGCCTTTTCTCTTTTTGAAAGATTGGAGGGAAAACTGGAAAAATACAACGGAAGCTTACCCAGAGCTGCAGTGGAGTTAGCCAAGGATTGGAGAACAGATAAAATCCTTCGTAGATTAGAGGCCCTGCTCCTTACCATGGACAAGGAATATACCCTCATACTATCCGGGAATGGAGACGTGATTGAACCGGATGAAGAGGTGGCTGCTATTGGCTCCGGAGGCCCTTACGCCTTAGCTGCTGCCAGGGCCCTCATGGCTCACTCCAATTTAGATGCCAAATCTATAGCCCTGGAATCAATGAAAATTGCGGCCTCTATCTGCCTCTATACCAATGAGGAGTTTGAAATGAAATTTTTGCCGAATTCAAAGGAAAAGTAGTGTCCATTGTTGGTTGTCCTTTCTACGTTATTTTTTGTCTACTGCAAATGACTAATGACAAATGACCACTGGCTTCTTATCGTTTATTGTGTTCTTTTAGCACCTTAGGTACTTTATCAGCCTGAGGCTGATTTAGATCACTTTAAACTTTAAGTACTTTAGGCACTCTAATGGAGATCTAATGGAAAAAAAGGATACGATAGAAACAGAGACGAAGATCTTAACACCAAAGGAGATTGTCTCAGAGCTGGATAAATATATAGTTGGCCAGCACAAGGCAAAACGCTCCGTGGCAATAGCCCTCAGGAATAGGTGGCGCAGACAACAGGTTCCTCAAGAGTTGAGAGACGAAATAGCCCCTAAAAATATCATCATGATAGGGCCTACAGGCGTTGGAAAAACGGAGATAGCAAGACGCCTTGCCCGGTTAGCCAACTCACCCTTTTTAAAGATAGAGGCCTCGAAATTTACCGAGGTTGGCTATGTGGGCAGAGATGTAGAGAGTATGATCAGGGATTTAACTGAGCTGGCTGTGAATATGGCCAAACAACAGGAACAGGAGAAGGTCAAGACCAAGGCAATGGAGTCGGCAGAGGATAAACTGCTAGACATCCTACTTCCTAAACCAAGAAAGCAAATAGAGAAAAATACCGAGGAAAAAAGAGAAGGGATGCTTGAGGTAGTCAAGATCGAACCCACTGAGCCCGACTCTACCAGGGAGAAACTCAGGCGTCTTCTAAGGAAAGGGAAACTTGATGAAAGGTATGTGGAGTTGGAGGTGACTGATAAGGCCTTTCCCCTTATAGAGATTTTCTCCAGTGCCGGATTAGAAGAGATGGACATAAACGTGAAGGAGATCTTCGGGCAAATCCTCCCTTCAAAGACCAAGAAAAGGAGGGTGAAAGTAAAGGAGGCAAGTGAGATACTAACCCAGCAGGAATCACAAAGACTGATTGATTTTGATAAGGTTGTTGAAGAGGCCATACGCGGAACAGAGCAAAACGGAATAATCTTCTTAGATGAACTCGACAAGGTAGTGGGAAGTGGGTCAACGTCTGGCCCCGATGTATCAAGGGAAGGAGTGCAAAGGGATCTTCTTCCCATTGTGGAAGGATCAACAGTGCTTACAAAATACGGTATGGTAAAGACCGATCATATCCTATT
>JAPVWE010000167.1 GCA_028572035.1 Desulfobacteraceae bacterium
TTACTCCTACGAGCCAATGGGAATCACCCCCCTAAAGATTGTTAAACCTCAAATATTTGGCCACACTTTACTAAAATCAATAGATATTGCTTTGAGGAAATTTCCCCAGCCCTACTATGATATTGAGTTTGTAAATTTCTGGTTACAAAAATCCTATCGAAGATACTGTCTGGCAATAGTAGTTTGCAGGACCTCATGAGTCCCTCCACCATAGAGCAGGAAGCGATTATCCCTGTAATATCTCTGAACATTATATTCCATGGAATAGCCATAGGCACCGAAGATCCTTGTGGCCTCATCTGCTGCCTTGCACGCAGATTCAGTCGTAAAATATTTGGCCATAGAGGCCTCATTTAAACAGGGAATGTTCTTGTCAATGAGATGGGTAACCTTGTAGGCCATGAGGTGGCCAGCCTCTAAATTGACTGCCATATTGGCAATTTTTGCCTGGATGAGCTGGTACTGCCCTATGGGTCTTCCGAATTGTACCCTCTCTTTGCAATACCTGATAGAATCATCCATGGCAGCACGTTGTAAACCCAGGGCCAGGCAGGCTGTCATAACCCTGATCTCTGCCAGGATGGTCAGTAAAACATCCAGACCTCTGCCCAGTTCACCTAACATGTGTTCAGGAGGAACATGGCAATCATTGAAATAGATCTCCGACATCTGTGTTGTTCTGGTGCCCAGCATATCGAACCTTTTGCTGTGTGAGAAACCGGGTGTGTCGCTCGGAATAAAGAAAAACATGAGCCCTTTTAATCCCTTATCCGGATCGGTCTGGCAGAGGACTGTATGAAAGTGACCTATTGGTCCGCTTGTAGACCATGTCTTCATTCCATTAATAATCCATCCGTTTTCGGTCTTTGTAGCCCTGGTTCGGATATTACCAAGGTCAGATCCTGCCTCTGGCTCTGTAAGCTGAAAGGCCCCAATCTTCTCCCCTCTCATGGCAGGGCGGAAATATCTCTCATGCATCTCTTTAGTGCCATAGCGATAGAGGCCATCTGTAGCCATAAGACATTGCATGGCTGTAGTGGCAGCCAAACTCAAGAGCCCCCGTGCCAGTTCCTCCACGGTGATACAGTAAAGGGTTGTGTTTCCTCCTGAACCACCAACCTTCTTGGGATACCTGATCCCCAGGATACCCATATCAGCAATCTTCTTGAATAGGTCAAAGGGAAACTCACCTTTCTCATCATGTTCCCTGGCAACTGGGATTACTTGCTCATCCACAAATCTTGCCATAACCTTTTTTACGAGCTCTTCTACGTCTGAACGCAGCATTATCCCTCCCGTTCCATCTTCCTATTCCCCATTGCCCTGGTAAATGCCGGAACAACCTCGTGAAGGTCACCAACAATGCCCCAATCAGCTACCTCAAAGATAGGAGCCCGCTCATCCTTGTTAATGGCAATAATATACCTTGAGCCGAGCATACCAGCCCTGTGCTGGATGGCACCAGATATACCGCATGCAATATATAGCTCTGGCCTGACTGTCTGACCTGTCTGCCCTACCTGCCTTTCAGCAGGCAGCCACCCCTCTTCAATAACCATCCGTGTGCCAGCAACCTCACCCCCAAGGGCTTGAGCAAGGGCGAAAAGGGATTTCATGCCCTGCTCTGATCCCACACCCCTTCCGCCTGCTACAATCACCTTGGCATCAGTCAGGCTGACCCCCTTTTTCTTTTCCCTGACCGCCTCCAGGATCTTAGTCAGCCTATCTTTACTCAGTAGATTGACATCTTTCTTGATTATCCTGCACCGGGATGGAGCATCTATCCTTTTTGCCTCCATAACACCTGGCCTGACAGTTGCCATCTGGGGCCTGGTATAGAGGGTCTTTATGGTTGCCATGACATTTCCCCCGAAGGCAGGCCTTGTTTGAAGTAGTGAGCCATCCTCAGGATCTATGCTCAGCTCTGTGCAGTCTGCGGTAAGCCCAAGAGCAAGCCTCATGGCAACTCTTGGTGCAAGATCCCGTCCGATTGTTGTTGCACCAATCAGGAAGATATTGGGTTTGTGCTCTCCTACAATCTCAGAGATAACCTTTGCATAGGGATTCGTCTGATAATGGGTAAGCAATTTATGCTGGGCAAGATATACGCTCTGGGCACCAAACTCCTTTAGCTCTTCAATTATGTGATCAACCTTATATCCTAAAAGGACAGCTGATAACTCCTGATTGAGCTCTTGAGCAAGGGATTGCCCAAGACCTAATAGCTCAAAGGTGACCCTGGTTATAGCTCCATCCCTCTGCTCAGCAAATACCCATATGCCTTTGAAGTCAGTGAAATCTGGTATCTCCCTCTCTTTTATATCTGAGCTTATAGCCTCTTCCTTACAGGCATCTATGCATGCACCGCAGGCTGTGCATCTGTCGTTTAATACTGCCTTGCCGTCTTTTAATTCTACCCCTTCATAGGGGCAGACCTTTACACATTTTTCACATCCATTGCACAGATCATGATCAATTGATATAGCCATGAAAATCCCGGTTATAATCTGGTTTGTAAATACTCAGGTATCTTGCCACAAAGGCACCCAAATTTGTAACAATTCAGCCACTAAGGCTCAAAGGCACAAAGAAGGGGTATGAATTATAAAACTTTATCAAAAAGAGAAGAATCAATAGCTGAAAACTGTAGATGCAGCACATACCGTTTGTTAAAAATGGCACTAAAGAAGTCATATTATAATCTTAGTGTCTCCGTGTCTTTGTGGCTGGACTATTGCACAAATTCTACAAGATTATTCTATTGATCCTACTAAACACTTTGAAATAAACCTGGTTCCACTGCTTTATGAAGAGCATATATTGTATCTACTATTTTCCTGGCAATGGGTTCCTTTTTCTTAGATACCGGTTTAAATTTGTTTTCTATTTTCTTTTTGTGTCTTAGTGCCTTAGTGGCTGAGTAAACACAGTAGTCTTAGATAAGATGTTTATCATGCATCCTGTCAAGGAGCTGATTCACGACCTCCTCTTTGCTCCCTTTAAGTATCTCACCCTCTCTTTTAGTCTTTGGGGGAAATGTCTTTATAACCCTTGTTAAAGAGCCGGATAGACCAATGTCCTGGACCTTAACGCCTAGATCTGCTGCATCCCAGATCTTTATACGTGCCTTCTGCTCACAGGCATTGATCAACAGATCCATCCTTGGATATCTGGAGGTATTTACCTCTCCCATGACAGTGATCAGGGCAGGCAGAGGGGATTCCATCCTCTCGTAGCCATCTTCTAATGCCCTGTGGACAACTATCCTCTTTTCACTGATTTCCTCTACCTTTCTGACATAGGTAAGTTGAGGGAGATTCAGAAATTCTGCTATCTGTGGGCCTATCTGGGCTGTGTCCCCATCGATTGCCTGTCTGCCGCAGATGATCAGATCGTATCTCTTTACCCTGCTTATTGCCCTTCCAAGGGTAAATGATGTTGCCCAGGTATCTGCCCCTGCAAGATTCTTGTCTGTAAGCAATATACCTTCATCTATCCCCATGCCCAGTGCCTCTGATATGGCATCTATGGCCTGGGTTGGGCCCATGGAGATGACAGTAGACTTCCCTCCATAGGCCTCTTTTAAGGTAACTGCCAACTCGATTGCATGCCTGTCATCAGGATTGATGATGCTTTCTACCCCTTCCCTGATAAGGGTACCGGTCTTTGGATCAATCTTGATCTCTGTTGTGTCAGGTACCTGTTTAATGAGGACAATGATCCGCATATCTATATAACTCCTT
>JAPVWE010000168.1 GCA_028572035.1 Desulfobacteraceae bacterium
GCGGGGGAACTGTTTCATAATGCGGTTTTTCCGAATGAACGTTGCTAACGGTGTATACACATTATCGTACCAGGAACAACCGGCTTCTGGAAGGGATACCTCTTCCCCTTTTTCCTTTTCCAGATAGTGTTTATGGGCCTGGATATGATCCATGAGGATAGGGTAGCCGCCTAAAAGCGTCAACTGGAGGCTTAGATGGGGACGATTTTTACTTAGTTGGGTGTCCTTAAGGAACTGATGATATGTCTCCTGGATGGCCAACTCTTCCAGATTCGTTTCTTTATCCAGGGGAACATCGCATTCATAATCGTAGATGCGGGCCTCAATATTCTTAACCCCTTTTGCCCGAGCCACTGAGACCCTGTGATGACCATCCTTGACAAAATAGGCATCCCGAACCTTATACAATTCCACCGGGGGAAGGTCCTGCCGGGAATAATACGCCTGGGCCACCTTTTTCCAGCGGTCCCGCAAATCTTCCTCCAGGGGCAGGAAATACCTGGTAAAACTTCGATATCGGCCCTCACTTCCCACAATACTATCGATGGACACAGTCTGGATCCCAAGATCTCGAACAAACCAGATCTCCAGTTTATCCTTCACCTCATCAAAAGGGAGAAGCCGGGTGGACTTTCGCAGGATGACCCCTCTTAGCTCCTCCAGAAAGGCTTTTTGCATCGCCTGACTGAAATCGCTATCAAGTTGATGTTTCTTCTTTGCCCTTTTGGTTGTGCTGTCGTCGAATAGAGGCATCGTCTATTTCCAAAATGCTATAGGGATTGGTATTTATGACCCGCGTGGATTGATAGCAACTCATTGGTACCTCTTCTGTTTGAAGGAAAGTATGCCCATGAATGAGATAGGCGGGTTTATATGTTTTCATAAACTTCAGAAATTCTTTGAATCCTCGATGAGGTAAATCCTTGTCATCATGGATTCCAAAAGGTGGTGCATGGGTTATCAAGATGTCAATATAGCGTTTATTTTTGATCTTATTCAGCATTAGCCGGGGAATCATGCTCAAAACCTTTCGATGCATCTGTGCCTCGGTATATAAATATTTTCCTCTCTTATACCGGAAGGCCCCTGCCAGCCCTCCAATGAGCAGCCCCTTAGAAAGTATCACCCGCTGGTCAATATTGGTACATCCTCTGGCAAAGGGTTTTTTTGTTGAATAGGCCTGGTGAGGTTCTTCATCATGATTTCCCAGTACGTAACAAAGAGGAACATTGAGGCTATTCAATAGATATTCAAGATAATAGGAAGGCAGGTCACCACAGGCAAGGATTAAATGGATTCCCTGGCACTTTTCTCTCAGAAGGTATTCCTTAGAAAAAGATTTTTCAACCTTGTCACTAACTGTAAGAATTTTCATGAATTACAACTCGTTACTCATTACTGGTTACTCGTCACTGTTTATTTATTACTGAGAAACTGGTTTATCATGTTGAATAGTTCCATGGCTGCACTGAGGGCGGTATTAAAATGAAACCTGTCTTCAATATGCTCTGCCACTTTCTTTATAGTCTGGTATGTGTTACGGTGGATACCTTTTAAATCAGGTGAGGGGGGTAGAATGCCATAATAAAAAGATAAAAATCCTCTTTTTCACTCAAAGGATATAGATGACAGGGGACTTGTGCCCCATCCCGATGGGGATTGAGAATTACAACCCCTGGTGTGTTTACAGCTTTTCCTCACAGTAATCACAGTAGAACAACTTTTCGCCCTTCTCGACATCGTCTAGAGTAATAATGTTCTCTTGTTTGAGCTCTTTCCAATCTTTCTTTTTCATACAATCCCTGCATTTAACGCTTCTGTCCTCCTCATAAATCCCAACTAAATTGTCGATTTTATGAACTCCCATGGTTTAACCTCCCTCTAATGGACTCCATATTTAATGAAGATATGCTCATCGCTTTTAGCATAAAACTTCCTCACTTACAGTACTTTAGACTCATGGATAGAGCCTATGTCAAGGGGAAATGCTTAATTGTTTGTGAAAAATAAGTGGTATCTACTCCATATTATATCAGCAGTCCAATCAATGAACAAAAGGTCTAAGGAAGTATGGCCCTCCACAGGGGTTCATAATCAATAGTTGTATTTGAATTAAGCTCAAACCACAATCTTATTTGCAAATACGCAATAAGGCTATTTCCGCCTTTGACTTTAACCCGAATTTCGCAAGGCTTTTTGAAAAGCGTTACCGTTCCTGTCATTGCGAGCGATAGCGAAGCAATCTTTTGGTGAGGGGATTGCTTCGTCGCTTCGCTTCTCGCAATGACATTTTGAGAGCCTTGCGAAATTCGGGTTTAATGGACCTTTTGTCAGGAATAAGGCTTATTAGAGGGCCGTCGAATTTAAATGCATATGAGATAGAGTTTCAGTTATTAAGAACCTTCTGTCAGAAATCTCTCGACTTTTGCCTTTTCCTTCAGTTTCTGAAGGTAGACACTTACTTCTTTCTGAGCCTTCTGCTGCCTGAAATAGTGTCCGAGCTTATCTTTGATGTCCTCATAACTCATTTTAGTTTCGGGCTTTTTCTCAATGACTTTAATCAGATGATATCCAAACCTGGTCTCGACGAGATCGCTCACCTCACCAGGTTTCAAAGCAAAAGCCGCCTCTTCAAAAGGCTTCACCATCTGTCCCCGTCTGAAGTAGCCCAAATCCCCACCCTTGGCACTGCTGGGACCTTCGGAAAATCCCTTGGCAAGAGTGGCGAAATCTTCACCTTTTTGCAGTTTCTGCTGGATCTCTTCAATTCTCTTTCGTGCCTCAGCTCTCTGTGATTGCTCCGCCTTGGGGTCAACCTTGATGAGAATGTGGCTGGCCCGCACCTGTCCGGGTTGTTTGAAAGAATGGGGGTGGCTATCATAGTAGGCCCTGACCTCCTTGTCGGAAAGCACAACCTTTTCAACAAAGTGCTTAGTGATGAATTGTTCAATGGCCAGCCCCCTTTTAATCTGAGATCTTAGGTCGGCCTCAGAGAGATTCGCCTTGATCAATGCAGTCTTGAATTCGGCTTCACCGGGAAATCGTTTTTTCAGTGCCATCACTCGTTTATTGATTGCCATCTCTTTGACCTTGATTGCCTTCCTTTGGCTTTCCTGGTAGAGCAACTCCCGATTGATTAGGTTTTCAAGGGCTTCCTTTTTGATTTCTGGAATCTGGGAATCGATGAGCGGCTTTCCCCTGCTTAAGAGCCGTTGACGGACACGGCCCATCTCTCTATCGAAATCCTCCTGCGTGATCACTGACCCGTTAACTACCGCAACTTTACCCTCTGAAGGCTGCTTTTCTAATGCCAATGCCGGCAAAGCAATCCATGCCAGACTCATAGCGGCTACGAGTGCCCAAAGCCATCTTCCAGGTTTTCTCTGCATTCTAATTTCTCCTTTCCAAATTGAAAAAAGAAACGCCCATACAGGGCTCCTAACTGGGCCAGTGGATGAATCAATGGTCATCTTGGAGCGCCGCTTAATAGGGGCGTCGCCATCCACCTTGTCTTCCACCACCTCGGCCTCCACCTCGACGGGTTTCGGAACGAGGGCGAGCCTCACTAACCTTAAGAGCTCGTCCTTTCAACTCTTTGCCGTTCAGGTCGTTTATCGCGGATTCGGCTTCACCTTTAGCGGGCATCTCCACGAATCCGAATCCTTTTGATTCCCCACTGAACCTGTCTTTGATAATATTGACGGATTCGACCTGCCCGAAGGCTTCAAAA
>JAPVWE010000169.1 GCA_028572035.1 Desulfobacteraceae bacterium
TATCAATAAACATGGCCATTATGGCCAAAAAGTAAGGAGGTGTCTTATGTTTAAATCAGGTAAAGGATCTAAAGTTATCATGTTATGCTTGTTTGTAGTAATTCTTTCCTTAAGCGGATATGCTGCAGCTGCACCCCTCCACGAAGCTGCTAAAGAAGGAGACCTGACAAGGGTAAATCGATTAATTGAAGAAGGTGCCGATGTAAATGTCACGAGCAAAACTGCTGCGACTCCTCTGCATTTTGCTGCTGACAGAGGCCATAAGGATGTGGTGGAACTGCCCATCTCGAAAGGCGCCGATGTAAATGCTGAGACAAAGGGGGGTCACACTCCTCTCCATTGGGCTGCTATGGGAGACCATAAGGATGTGGCGGAACTGCTCATCTCAAAAGGCGCCAATGTGAATGCTGATTCCAATCCTATTCATGCCACTCCTCTGTATTTGGCTGCTAGGAAAGGCTGCAAGGATGTAGTGGAGCTGCTCATCTCCAAAGGCGCCAATGTAAATGCTGAGACAAAGGGGGCTTTGGGGGGTTACACTCCTCTGTCTGTTGCCCTTGAGTTTGGCCACAAGGATATAGCGGAACTGCTTCGCAGACATGGCGCACACTAATAATCTGGATTTTCTGTTAGAATTGAAAAAGGAAGAACTTGAGAAGCTGGTCGCTTGTATCAGGGATAGGGTGGATCGGATAATTCAGATAAAAACTATTTGATTTTATAGCTTTTTTGTGAAAATCTTAAGACCTTCTGACGGCTAAAATGATAGAATCGGATACAGGCAAGAAAAACGGTCAAGAGGTTATGATTAACATAACAATAGTGAAATTTGCCCAGATCACAGACTATGGCACGTAAGTTACAATATTGATCAAAGTCAAATCTCGAACAATTCTGTTAGAATACTATACTTTTTGGATTGGTGATATGTGGAGAGCAGGATGCAATCCCGAGCCAATCTATAGCGACAACACATAGAGGCCTGACTTCCTTTTAATTTTATCAAGCTCTTTAGGGACCCTCTCAACCGCATCAAGCATAACCGTATAAGGAGGTAGAAATGACAGGATATTCTTACAGGCAAATAAAGTTATTATCTGTCCGGGTTAAGCCATGAAAGAAAGATTTCTAAAATGGACTTTGAGACTAGTAATAGGTGGAGTTGTTTTCTATGCGCTGTATGCGTTCTATCCTGAGGGAGGTCTTTTCTTACGTGATAAAAAGCTGGTAGATAAGGAAAGGGAAATAGCCTCAAAACCGAAATCCGTTGAGGATACTATAGTCCTTGAGGAGCCGACCGTAGAATCAATGTATGTTCAAGAACGCTCTGCCAGAGTGAGAAGCGGCCCTGGAATTGATTATCGAGTTATAGATAGCCGTAGGTTAGGTGACAAAATATTCACAAAAGATCTAGAAGGAGGTTGGTATAGAATTGTTGATCCTAAGGATTTTGATAAGACTGTTGGATGGATTCATGGATCATTATTGGGCGAGATGCCTCCTGGTCAATAAGTAAGAGTAAAGGCGACAGATGGCCAGAATCAGATTCACAAGAATTTGACCCTATTTCCCGAATTTGCTATGGTTACGATTAGTGTATTTAATCGTTAATAAAACCTTGATGATCGTGGGTTTCCACTATGGCACGTATGTATAAGTCAGAGGTTGCTGCCAAAGGCCACAACATGGTGACTTATTGAGTCCGCCTGATTTGATCAACTCCCAAGGTTCACGCTGCGTTTTGGGATTATACGGTGAGAATCAGTAATGATTTGCGTTTCAAATATGCTAGGGATGGGTATTAAGCGAAATTGTCTATTTCAGTTAGAACTCAACAAATCGGTGAAACTCCTCTAGGATTTAACGATACAAACCGTATAGTGAAAAATTTCAGTTCAAAATCTTTCCACAAAAATAGCAGAAATATAAAATAGTGATCGATTTCACAAACTTTACCCTATAAAAAATGAATCCAAGAAGTGCTTGACAAAAGGAACCCACATAGAAGCAAAAGTTATAATCTCGGAACTCAGATGACCACGATACCTTCTAAACCTTAGCCACTTTCTTGAGGATCAATTTACCATCTCTATCGTATATCAGTATCTCCAAGATAAGTTGTTTGTCGAGTGATTTGCCTAGTCCAAGTTTAGCGCTGAACGGCATGAAATTCTGGATGAAGAAGCGATACCCATTTGTGTAGTTTACCGGGAGCCCCTCTTTGATCGGTGAGCTGGGATAAACCCAAACTCCAGATCGATATAAATCTTTTGGACTGGCGAGGACAAAGATGTATCCACCTATGGGTTCCTCATTTAGCTGCTTGTTTACAATCTTGAAGGTAACCTCAATTGTGGATCCATCTCTTTTTACCTTTAGTTCATTAATATCTACAATTTTAGGCGAGGATGATTCAGTATAGTCAGCTGTGGACATTGGCTCTGGACCTTGCTCTTTCTCCTCCCTAATATAGCCATCCAATAGGGCAATGTGCTGTTTAGCTCTCTCAAGACTTTTAGTTGTCTTGATAAGCTCTATCCTGAGTTCGGCTATCTTTCTTACCTGCATTTTATTGACTCTATAGCTATCAAGGTATTTGTTGGTCAGAAAGATAGTAGCCACAATATAGAAGATGAAGAACAGGGAGGCCCATGATATAAGGCGGGAAGATATTTCAAATGTCCTAGGCTTATCTAGACCCTTAAAAATCATGATCGTGAGACGCCCTTTGCTTTTAGAGCGCCCCCTTAACTTCTGGATCTTCTTCCTAACGTGACCCATATTCCTCGCTCCATTTTCCATTTCCCACTACTATTGCCCAGTTGCATTTTTCCTGGCCTGGTATTTATCAGAGCTCCACCCTTGATCGGGTAAAGACCCAGTATCCCATAAAGACTTTTGATTAATCAATTACCCCGCCGCAAGCGGACGGGGTATGAAAAATCATAATAAAGAATGGTTGAGGAAAGCTCTTTAACTAAGAGAATACCAAAGACATCTGCAAGTCAAGAAAAATCCACTTCTCGTTAGGGGTTCGTTTGACGTCTATTTTTGGAATGTTGATGCTAAGCGTTCCAAAAGGGAAACACATTACATATAGTAGTTGAAAGTTCAATATTATTTTGAAACCTGTCCGCTAAAGGTAAAATCTCCATAGAAGGTTTGTATGATCTAATCCCAACCATTGCAACCACATATTTCAAGATGAAATCATCAGTTTTCTCGATGACCTATTTTGTTTATTTGCGTTTGAAATAACCGAACCTCTTGGTTTCGAGTACTGCTATTAATCGTTAGCTAGACCTTCCCTTCAAGACTTTCCAATAGTGCTAGTAATCGTTAATCCAGCCCCGGTCAAATACCCTCCTTAAACAGCTAACAAAATTCCAACCGCTAATGGATCACTATCGAAAGCACCTTGAAGATCATCTTCAATTGTTCGCTGTCTGCCTCATCTAGAAGAGAGATTATCTGAGACTTCCTCCTGTTAGGGTCCTCTGCCTCAACAAAGCTAAAGATCTCACCGAGATCCACCTCTAAAGACTCTGATAGTCTGACCAAGATATTAAGAATGGGATTCTCCTTTCCCCGCTCAATACTGCTCAAATACTTTGGGTTGATCTCCATCCTTTCAGATAACCTGTC
>JAPVWE010000170.1 GCA_028572035.1 Desulfobacteraceae bacterium
TTAGCCTTACGCCCTGGCCCATATAGTGCGCAAACTACCACACCGGGGAACCAACAACTACAGGCCATCAGCTATAAGCTACCGTCATGTCTTGTTCCTCAAAAATGAGAGCGGGGCTTTTTCTCTTTCACAATTTCATGACTCGATGAGGAGTATTGTTGAATGTTGAGACCCTCATTACATAGCGTATAAGAGATCATTATGCTTGACATAGGCCAAAAAAAGGTTATCATGATGTATATATAGCTACACTATAACATCATGGAGGCATTTTCATGATACGCACACAGATACAAATGGAAGATGATCAGATTGAGTGGCTGAGGGCAGAAGCCAGGGCAAGAGGCGTGTCTGTTTCTCAACTAATTCGTGAAGGGGTCGCCCTTTTTCGTGCTAAAGAGGAACGACTTCCTGAAGAAAAAAAGAAGAGGGCCCTTGCTGCTGTTGGCCGCTTTTCCTCCGATGTTTCTGACGTTTCTGAGCGGCATGACGACTATTTAGCAGAGGCTTTCAGCGAAGAGGCTCGCCATGGAAAGTGAAAGGGTATTTGTGGACACCTCGGCCTTTTATGCTTTGATGGACCGTTCGGATAAAAATTATGAGCAAGCAGCCGGGCTATGGAAATATCTGGTGGAAAAAGACCTTTATCTCAATACCAGCAACTATGTCATTGTGGAGACGCTGGCCATATTGCAAAGCCGGTTGGGCTTTGAGGCTGCTAACCTGTGGTACCGGGATGTGCTGAGCCTTGCAGAGGTCCTGTGGATTGAGGGGTCAATACATAATCTGGCCCACGAACTCTGGCTCGGTCTTGGGCGGAGGAAGTTAACCTTTGTGGATTGTGTCAGTTTTGTAACAATGAGGCATTACAAGATCGAAAAGGTCTTTGTATTTGACAGACATTTTGAAGAACAAGGATTTGAAATCGTGAGTGAAGGGAGTGAATCGTGAACACTGATAGTAAAAAGGTTCTTCTCGATGAGTCAAACAAGTAGTCAAAAATCGATATCTTCTCGAGATAGGATTTCAGCAACCTTAATCGCAGCCTTCGAGTATACTTGACCGCACTTTTCATGCTGTTGTGGGAAATCCCGAAATGCCTGGCGTTCTTCATCATCCATGAGGTTAAAGGATTGGCCAAGTTGTCGATGCTGGACATCTCGGCATACTACGCTTCCAAATTCAGTAAAGAACCAATCACGGAATTCATTGAAGTGACGGCGAACCCTATCAAATTCTTCTATTTGCTTCTCCGAGAGCTCCTGAGAGTTGGGACTGAATTTGGCGCTCAGAGCCATGAGACCGCCGGAAAATGCCCCACAAGAGCCAATTGTTGCCCTATTTCCACCGCCGGCTAAAGCAATCGCTGCCCGCACCATATCATCGGTTATGAAATTAAAGTATTTCTGCAATCCATGCAGAATAGCACGACTTCAACTGAAATATCCTCCCCCTTCATTTACGGCCCGAAAGGTTATATCGTCTAAGATCTTTTTGCTGAGTACGGTCATGAATTTTGGATCTCCTTTCCACTGTACTATTAATACTATCCCTCAATACCCTAGAATATTTAGAAGCTGATAGGAAATTGCTTTTTGAACCGGTAGAAGCCCTAACACAAAAATCAGGAAAATTTCAACCTTTATTTCTATTCTTGATCCGAGATTCATTTTTACCTTCCCCGAAGGGCTGAGTTTTTTCCTGATCGTCCCCCCAGAAACCTCCCTCTGCTTGCCCCGCCGTGTAGGTCAGAATGTCGGAGATCCGCTGAGGCGGGATCGTACTGGGGTGGAATGTTTACCCCGCCTGCCCAGTTAAATGTCTTTGATTTTTTATTTAACCGGGGTGAAATGGGAACCATATTTCACCGGGGCATAGACTATTTCACTGGGACCTGCCCTGTTAAATTTTCGCGAATGTGAAACGGCAAAGCCGATTTAACATGGGCGCAATCCCTGGCCCAGACCTGTTTTGAATAGCCATATTTCTACGGGCTTCTTTTCTGAAACATCACCCCGATAGAGGTACTTTCCTATCAAGTCGCGGGCCAAAATCGCAACGCTCTTTGTCCAGCGTTTCGTATTTTCTTGACCATTCACCTTACTTTAGGCTAAATTTAATTAGCTTTTAACTGAGATAGAACTTGCTAAAATAAAGGCTTAAAGCCTGTACATAAGTTGTTTTAGCACAAACGTCCGCTTTTATTAGATTTTTTTATGATTTTAAGAACATTGGTACTCTTTATCAGAGGTTTCTACTTAATTTTGGGAGATAGTCATGCAAGCAAGAACTAATCTTAATATCCCCAGTGAAAAAATAGCTGAATTCTGCAAGAAAAACCATATTCGGAAATTATCTCTTTTCGGTTCTGCACTCCGAGAAGACTTCCGGTTCGATAGTGACGTGGATGTGCTGGTGGAGTTTGAACGCGGCACGACTGTGGGTATGATACGGCTGGGGGGGCTGGAGATTGAACTGGGTGAGATACTCGGAAGGAAGGTGGATCTCAACACGCCTGGGTTTCTAAGCAAGTACTATCGCGACAAGGTTCTTGCCGAAGCAGTGGTGCATTATGACGCAGCATGATGACATAGTACGCCTGCAGCACATGTTGGAGCACGCTCGAGAAGCAGTTGCCATGATCGAAGGTAAAGAACGGGCGGATCTACAGCGTGAGAGAATGCTCGAGTTATCACTTATCAGACTGATTGAGGTGATTGGGGAAGCCGCAGCCCGTGTCACGCCTGAGGGTCAGGAAAAATATCCAGCCATTCCTTGGCCACAGGTGGTATCAATGCGAAATCGTCTTATCCACGGTTACGATCAAGTTGATCTTAATATCTTGTGGGATACGATCGAAGATGATCTGCCGTCCCTCATAACAGAACTTGAAAAAATCTTAGAATCCGAATAGTTGAGCATTGTCTTTGTGGCTTACATTTTCGAAGCCCATCCTCTCATTTTCAAGAAAAGAACGCCCCTTTCAGGGGCGCAGACCTATAATGCTATAACAGGTGATGTGAACCGAATTATTTAAGTAGGAATTCTTGATGTTACCCCTTTTTCTATCAGCCATGCGCCAATTCCCTTTGCCCTTCGCTCTCCCCAAATCCGCAATCTAAAATCCAAAATCCAAAATCACAAATGTCCTCTGCGCTATGCTTGCCCCGTGAAATTCACATTAGTGACAGCGCAGCGTATTTCACTGGGGCCCTCTGCCCTCCGTCGTCCGACTTCTGTCCTCCCCGCGTCAGCGGGTGCTGTTTCCCTTGACATTTCAAAAATTTAAGAGTATTTTTACTGATACTTGGGCACTTTCTCTGACTATTAAGGAGAGCGGAATGGTCCATGATTGTTTAAGAAGGCTATACCTAAAGCTCCACCAACTCACATTGAGGGCGGAGCTTTTTTTCTTTTCCTACCCCGTGGGATTAAGAGCATATTTCACCGGGGGCATCCTATGGGGAGAGGAGTAACAGAGTATAAGGGAGGAATTTGTCAATAGTTAAGGTTTGCCCCACTTATATGCATTAGTAGTGACTTAGATTCAAAAGCAGATTTGCCCCTTTTACAAACTCATGTGTCACTAGGGCCGTTTCAGCAGAAAAGGCCCCACAGAAAGAGAAATA
>JAPVWE010000171.1 GCA_028572035.1 Desulfobacteraceae bacterium
ACATAGAGGGTATGTGACCCTTCGGATAAGGCAGAACCAGGCGTATAGCTGGTAGTGGTAGTCTGTGTGGCGCCTGAGCTCAGATTGCTGTTATCCAGCTTATAGCGGTAAGTGCCATTGCCTCCTCCTCCAGAACTCCAACTCCAGGTTGGGGTGGTGTCATTCGTTGGTGTGGATCCTGAGACAGTAGGGGCACCTGGTGGAATGGTATCGTAAACCGTGCTGTCATCGCCGTTTTCTGAAGGTTCTGCCTCCCTATTACCGGCATCGTCAGTTGAGCGAGTTGCAAAATAGTAGGTACCATCTCCATCTGGAGGTGTATAGGAAAAGGTTCCACTGGTCCCTGTCTGGGCAGCAAGTCCGGTATTGGACCAGGTGCCTCCAGAACCCTTTTTATACCAAAGCTCAGTCGAGGCCACACCAGAGGTGCCATCCGAAGCTGCCCAGGTTATAGAAAGCGCTGCATTCCCATAATCTGGAGCAGTTGCACTTGAAGCGGGCGCCACGGCATCGATTACAATGTCGTTATTATCGGCCAGATTAAAGCCGGTTGGCAATGATAGATCGCAGTCAAGGTTTTCATTGTTTTGCAGTGTTGCTCCCTCTGATAGTTCAAGGGACTCCACATTTAGATCACTCGACTCATCACCAGCCTGGACTGTGTAGGTCACACCAACACTGATTTGGGAGTTAATGGAGTCTATTTCTATTGCCCGTCCAGTGTCTAGGGTGGCAATAAGATTACCTCCTGCAAGCGTTACCGCCTCGGAAAAACTGATAGTGATATTTACCGTATCCGCAGTCTTGTAAGATCCATTATCCGTTGATGAAGTAATGCTTGTTACACTAACAGTACCAGTACCAGTGGTGCTCACCTCATTGGAATAGCTACTTTCGAGGTCTTCAGTATCGTAGGCAGTAACAGCAAAGAAGTAAGTAACCCCGTCAGTCAAACCATGAAAGGTGAATTCTGTCACATTTCCTACATCAATCGGCGAGTCGCCTTCCGTAGCTCCT
Organism: Desulfobacteraceae bacterium; assembly: GCA_028572035.1. Classification (GTDB taxonomy): domain Bacteria; phylum Desulfobacterota; class DSM-4660; order Desulfatiglandales; family B25-G16; genus JABXJZ01. Next base: position 1,018 of record JAPVWE010000171.1, read on the forward strand.
GTGCCATCGTAAGGTGGCCCTGAAGATACTTCCTTGTAATAAACCATATAACCATCAAGATCCGGTTCGGTGTTAGGATCCCAGGCCAGGGTTACTTGCGCCGAATAGACCTGTGGGGTAAGCAAAAAAAGAATTGCTACGAGAACTATAAGAGATAAGAATTTTGAAAGAGAGAAATAGGAAAATAGAGATCTAGTGATTCTTGTCCTTGGTAATAAATAGGATTTCGGCATCACAGCACCTCCTGCATTTCCAAACCGTGCAAAATACAGCCCCAAGAGGTGCTGTGTTTCGCCCGGCAGCCCTGCTGCCCTATCCCGGTAACCCGGGACTTAGGCCAGTGGCTTTGCGCCTCACCCTTTCGAGTGGTTTGCGTTTATCAGGCTTTAAATGTCTATGTTGGTCTTAGTAATTCATTCTCTCCTTTTCCCTCTTATGTTAGAGCAAGGCTTATGCCATTAACGACGGATTCATGGTATCTTATTGTTAATACAAAGAAAAAAGATTTTGACTCCCATATTTTTGCTCTGCCCAATACAAATGTGCTCAGTTGAGGGGCTCTTTACGGCATAAACTGTATACATTATGATACAGGCTGTACACAAAACCATCTAGTTTCCACCTTGGCGGCCTACAGGCCAGGTCAACGCAAATCTTAAAACCTGAATCATTTTTTCCTGTAACCGTTCACCAGGGAGGGCTGTGTTTCTTTTCACATCGTGTCAAATTGGATATACTTAAAACTTTTCCCTTGAGTGCCGATAAAAAAGTAGACATCCACATGAATCTTTGTTATTCTTATGGTCAAATTATAACAAGGCCCTGAGCATTATGGAAAAACAGATGAATGGAAGAGTATCAATCCCTGATTCGCCAATAGATCGTTTGAAGGAAATCTCCACATGGGTCTCCTCTGTGCTTGACCTCGATCAACTCCTGGAGCTCATCATAGACACAGCCACCCGGATGATGCAGGCCAAGGCTAGTTCTCTAATGTTATTGGATCAGAAAACTAGGAAACTTTACTTTAAGGTGGCCACAGGAAAAAAAAGAGAAGAAGTCAGGAGATATGAGATTGACCTGGGCCAGGGAATTGCCGGTGTTGTGGCTGAAAAAGGAGAACCCCTTCTCATTCCCGATGTCAGTCAGGACCCACGATGGTACAAGAAAATAAGCGAATCCACAGGGTTTCAGACCCGTTCGATAGCCTGTGTTCCAATGAAGGTCCACGGCGAAGTAATTGGTGTCGTTGAAATCATTGATAAAGAAGATGGGAGTCCAATTCAAGCCGAAGATATGAAGATACTGACAGTCTTCGCCGATCTGGCCTCTAAGGCAATCAGCAATGCACGGAAGATCGACCAGGTCAAAAGAGAAAACCGGGATCTTAAAGAAGAGCTTGCCATCAAATACCAAATCATTGGGGAGAGCAAGAGGCTACAGAAAGTCATATCCGATGGTTTCAAGGTGGCCAACTCGAAGACCAGCACCCTGATTCTGGGAGAGAGTGGAACGGGCAAGGAACTGCTAGCCAGGTTAATCCATCGGGCCGGCCCAAGGAAGGATAAGCCCATGATTGTGCTTAATTGTGCAGCCTTGCCTGAAACCCTCCTTGAATCTGAACTCTTTGGTCACGAAAAGGGGGCCTTTACCGGGGCTATGAGCCGAAAAATCGGAAAGTTTGAACTGGCTGATGGCGGCACCCTTTTCCTGGACGAAATAGGAGAAATGACCCCAGAGATGCAGGCAAAGCTGCTTCGAGTGCTGGAAGAGGGACTGTTTTACCGGGTGGGCGGCAACATATCCATATCAGTGGATGTCAGGGTCATCTCAGCCACAAATAGAGACATTGCCCAGGAGGTCGCCGAAGGAAGATTTCGAGAAGACCTTTACTACCGGCTAAATGTAGTCCAAATCCATATGCCTGCTCTAAGAGAACTGAAAGAAGACATACCCCTCCTTGGCAGCTATTTCCTGAATATTTTTAAGCAAGAAAGGGGGCTCCCACATTTAACGATCTCAGAAAAGGCTATGGAACAGATACTCGAATATGACTGGCCCGGTAATGTAAGGGAACTCAGTAATGCCCTGGAGCGCGCCGTGGTGATGGGTAACGGTCGGGAAATTTTGCCTGAGGATTTGCCCATTTGGGCTCCAAAAACAAGTCATCCGGGTATGGAGGTGGGATTAACTCTCAAAGAGGCCATAGACAGCTTCAAAAAAGAATTCATCACCTTAAACCTGGAACATGCCGGAGGCAATAGAAGCAAGGCGTCAAAAATTATGGATGTTCAAAGGACCTACCTATCCCGGCTGATATCCAAATATCATCTCCAAGAAATGTAATCACCACGGTCCCCACTATACCATTTTTACATTCCTCTATGCGAGAAGTGGTTTCAAAAATCCAGAGGGCCACTTGAAACCTGGAAAGAGCTATTTTGAGCAATTTCTTTTATCGTAATAGTTCACCGCAGAGTCGCAGAGGACGCAAAGAGAATGAATATTTTTCTTTCTGCTGAGAGGGCAGAAAGAAAAAAACTCTCGTTTTAAAGCTCATGTGGTACTAAGATGATGATGGATATCAATAAATTAAGCAGTA
>JAPVWE010000172.1 GCA_028572035.1 Desulfobacteraceae bacterium
CACTTATTATCGTTCCATGATTTCCGGTAAAGGCCAGGGCTTTTACTTTTTCAAAGGCAAAACGGGAGGATAGCTCATTGACGATCTCAAAGACAGATGCCTCCACACCACCAAAATGCCTCTTGTAAGGGTACTCAAAAATCAATTCCCCATTGTTGTTGATTACAACGGCGTTTACACTTACGGAACCAGCATCAATACCAATATAGTAGTTTTCCATTTCTCAAAGTGCCTAAAGTTATATTGCACATCCCCACATATCATAATCCGTAATTCCTGAATTCCCAATCCCTATCCCGGACAGTCCGAAGACAAATAGCGAATTACATGGATCGTAATATCCAAGGCAAGATGCACGATGCTGTATGCTTGATCCTTGATACTCTATGTACCCAGATTTTGATATCCAGTATCAAGCAACCAGTATCCAGTATCAAATTCAGTGCGCCTCTCCCCAGTTTTTACCCCAGTTTATATCTACTTTAAGAGGGATATTCAAGGGATAAACTCCCTCCATCTCATCTTTTATTAATTTAGTAGCAGTAGTAAGTTCAGCTTGAGGAACCTCAAAAACTAACTCGTCATGGACCTGAAGGAGCATCTTTGTCCTTAAATTCTCTTTCTTTAATCTTTCGGCAATACTTATCATAGCTATTTTTATAAGGTCAGCGGCAGTTCCCTGTATGGGCGTATTAATAGCAGCCCTTTCTGCCTCGCTTCTTATGTGTCCATTATCACTGTTTATATTCGGGAGATATCTCCTTCTCTTAAGAAGAGTACTCACATATCCATTTTGCCTTGTCTGGGACAGTATCTTTTCCTTAAAATTTTTAACCCCCTTATATCTTTCATAGTAGTTGTCAAGATAGACCTGTGCCACCTTCTTGCTTATCCCGAGTTCCTTGGCTAACTTGATTGGCCCCATTCCATAGATGATCCCGAAATTGATCATCTTGGCCATCCGCCGCATCTCTGGTGTTACCATTCTTGGGTCCAGATCAAAGACCTCTGCAGCTGTCCTGGTATGTATATCCTCTCCCCTGTCAAAGGCTTGAATAAGAACAGGGTCATCTGAATAATGGGCAAATACCCTTAACTCAATCTGTGAGTAATCAGCAGAAAGGAGAAGATGGCCATCATCTGCTACAAAACCCTTTCTTATCTCCCTGCCTTCTTCAGTCCTGATAGGTATGTTCTGGAGATTCGGATTGCTGCTGCTTAAGCGACCGGTTGCAGTTACTGTCTGATTGTAAGAGGTGTGGACCCTTCCGGTATTCTTGTTTACCATGTTCACCAGGGCATCCAGATAGGTTGATTTAAGCTTACTAATGGTCCTGAAACGCAACAGAAGGGAAGGGATTTCATGAAGTCCGGCAAGCTCGGTCAGTACCTCAACATCTGTAGAGTATCCAGACTTTTTCTTTGTCTTTTTCTTCCCTGGCAGGTTCAACTTCTCAAAGAGGATATATCCGAGTTGCTGAGGGGAATTTATATTGAATTCTTCTCCAGCCAGATCAAAGGTCCTGCGTTCAATGCTGGAAAGCTCATCGGCAAATTTTTCTGACATATCCTTAAAGAAATCCACATCGATCTTTATTCCGGTCATTTCCATATCCATAATAACCGGGACGAGCTTCATCTCCAGATCCTCAAACAGGGTATAATTATCAGTATTGTTAAGCTTTTCTTCCAAGATAGATTTCAACAGGAGCGTTATCTCCGCATCCTCGCAGGAGTATTCCTTGGCCTTGTTGACATCAACAAAGGCAAAGGTTTTGGCCTTATTATGGTTGGTTACCTCTTCATAGGCGATCATTTTGTAGCTCAAATAGTGCTGCGCAAGGTAGTCCAGATTATGCTGGCGCAGGGTAGGGTCGATGATATATGAGGCGATCATGGTATCAAAGAATATTCCCTTTAGGCTGATGCCATATCTGGCAAATACCTCTGCATCGTATTTGATATTCTGCCCTATCTTTTTTACCTTATCATCGCACAAGATGTCCTTGAGAAGGCCTAAGGCCTCATCAAGGTCTATCTGGGCACCCACGCCCTCATAGGTATGACCCAATGGTAGGTAGTATGCAGCCCCTGGCTCAAGGCAGAATGATATGCCCACCAGTTCTGCCGTGAGATGGTCTTTACTGGTGGTCTCTGTATCAAGGCAACATATCCCTTTCTTCCTTATGGTTTCTATGAGGGATCTTAGCTCTTCTGTTTTCAGGATTAACCTATAGTCTTTTCTGCTCAGTTCAGCATGCTCAGAGAATTTAGCTATGAGTGATTTAAATTCCAGTTCCCGGAATATCTCAGCCAGGCTATCTTTTTTGGGTGGCCCGAGCCTCATATCATCAATTCTTACATCAATTGGTACAGCATTATTTATGGTGACCAATTTCTTGCTTAAAAGGCCCTGTTCCTTGAATTGCTCAAGCTTGTTCTTAACTGAGGCCTTGGTTACCTTATCAGTATTCTCAAAAAGATTTTCTATTGAATGAAACTGCTGGATCAGATTGATGGCGGTCTTTTCCCCAACCCCAGGGATACCAGGGATATTGTCTGCTGAGTCCCCTGAAAGGGCCATTACCTCAATTATCTGCTCAGGCTCAATTCCATAATCCTGTTTTATGGTGGCATAATCGATCAACTTTTCACTCACTGGGTCCCACATAGCCGTATTTTCTGACAGGGTTTGTCTAAAATCCTTATCACCACTAACAATAACCACATTAAGGCCCTGATTCTTGGCTAACATGGCAATGGTACCGATAATGTCATCTGCCTCATATCCCTCTTTTTCCAGAGGCTTCACGTTTAATCCAGCAACTACCTCCTTAATATAGGGGATCTGTACTGCCATATCCTCTGGCATAGGGGGCCTGTTGGCCTTGTAGTCCTCAAATATCTCATGCCTGAAGGTTGGCCCCTTCGCATCAAAGACAACGGCCACATAATCAGGTGATTTATCATCGAGGAGCTTAATGAGCATCTTTGTAAAACCGAATATGGCATTGGTGGGCAGTCCCTTAGAATTGGACAGCCCTCTAATTGCATGATAGGCCCTGTGTATATATGAATTCCCATCTACCAGGTAGACTGTTTTAGCGGTACGTTTCATCTTATTTATAGAAATATGGTCTTACTACTAATAACAGATAAATTCTTTTGGGGTTAATTTAGTAGAGAAGGAATAGGAAATCAACATGCTTTTTGGTGGTGTCCGTTGATAGTTGCCCGTTGTTTTCCCGGAATCGGGAAATAGGAAGCCATTGAAAGTAATTAAGAAAGCGAAATGCTAGCGGGGACATAAAGTAGATTTCATGTGATTATGGAGCTATTGGTTAGCGTGAGACTCCTGATCCAGGAAAGGTAAGAATGTTCAGTGCGGATGGACTAGTATTTGAGGCGTAATTTTTCCCTGGCTTGGTCCAAAGGTTTCTTTGGCGGTTTATCCATGTTATTTAAGTTGAATTTAGTGTATTTATTGGTATATATTGAATAAAATATTGAAAGGGGAAAATCAACATTTTTCTTATATTTTGGAATTTTTTCCATAATTGCTCAATATTTTGGAAAAAATTCCACTTACTCAATTGT
>JAPVWE010000173.1 GCA_028572035.1 Desulfobacteraceae bacterium
AATCATTTGGTAACATTCAAAAGTTGAGGCATTGATGGTTAATAGGGTAATGAGTGTTTCTGAAAGGCGATATCTCAAAGGAAATTCCACCGTGTTCTGCAGTGGTCAGATATTTGGGGTTTGCTCCACAAAGCCCCTTGGAATCTGCAAATCGTGTGTTAAAGCCCAAATATTTGACCACCTTCATCTGAGCCCTATAGATATCGCCTTGAAGAAATTATCATTACCATAGATATTATTGAACCCAGATTTCGCAAGGCTTTTTGAAAAGCGTCACCATTCCTGTCATTGCGAGCGACAGCGAAGCAATCTCTTAGTGAGGGGATTGCTTCGTCGCTTGGCTCCTCGCAATGACATTTTGAGAGCCTTGGGAAATTCGGGTTGAATGTTTATCATGTGGCCTAAAGAACAATTAGGCCTCAACTTTTGAACGTTACTAAATAATCAGAATGGGGCATTGATCAAGAGTGATGAATTCATCTTGAACTCGACACGAAGCCAGTGCAAAAAAGACCCTGCCCTCGTTAATACATCCATCTTAGCAAAAACTCCAACACCACAATATCATGAAGAGGATTCATTATTGACACACAAGCATAATTCCCCTATTTATACTCCCACCGAAAGCAAGTTCTTCTCTAACGAACAAAATTGAAGGGAGGTAGACTTAAGATGACTTATACATGGGAGAAAGTATCCAAATTTAATTTCACTGACATCATCTACGAGATGAGACCAGGGGTAGCGAAGATAACTATAAACAGACCCAAGGCATTCAATGCCTTCACCTCCAATACTATGAAAGAGCTCGTCGAGGCGTTGGAAGAAGCTGTTAACGATGACTATATCGGAGTAGTCGTTCTTACTGGAGCAGGCAACAAAGCGTTTTGTACTGGAGGAGATGCCAAAGAGGCTGAAGCCGGCTATAGCTCAGAGATGTTCAGACATACACCCAAGGTCCATGCCCTTATAAGGGAGATGCCTAAACCGGTGATTGCAGCGGTAAATGGCTTCGCCATCGGTGGTGGTCAAGTACTCCAACAAATTTGCGATCTATCAATAGCATCGGAAACGGCACAACTCGGACAGGCTGGCCCCATGGTAGGAAGCTACGATGCTGCCTTTGGTGCCGCTTACTTAACGAGAGTGGTAGGAGAAAAGAAGGCCAGAGAGATCTGGTATCTTTGCCGCCGATACACTGCAAAGGAAGCTCTGGAGATGGGCTTGGTAAATGCAGTAGTGCCTCCCGGCAATCTGGAGGAGGAAGTGGATAAATGGTGTGATGAGATCTTATCGAAAAGCCCTGGTGCGATAAGGAGCCTGAAAGCAGCTTTTGGCTCTATGAGCGCCGAAATCCGAGGTCTGGAGATATTGGCCTTCGATGGTCTGTGGAGATATTATGCGACAGATGAAGCTAAATACTATAAGGAGTCCTTCTGGGAGAAGAAAAAGGCCGATCCACTAAAATACCGAAAGAAGGAGTTGTTCCCTGGTGTATACGATAGCTAGCCGATCGGTCGGTATTTCGCAAAGGAGACCTGCCTCGGTAGCTGAAAAAGTAGAAAATCCACGCCCAGAGGACATAGCTTAATCAGTCAGACAGTTAACACTTTCCGGTAGTCCCAATTCATAGTGTGTTTGAACCGGAATTCATCACCGATGCCAACGACATGAGATCTAGAATGTTTGCATGTCCGAGTTCAAACTCAATTGTGTTGTGGTTTTTCGGTTTCCCCTTCGACCTTAGCATCTTTTCTCCTTGGTCAAAAAAAGGACCCTCCCTTTCATCACGAATAGGAAAGAATATCCGCCCCCCCGGGAGGTGGGAACCTGGTTCCCTTAGAGCAGCTCCTCCAATTTTCAAGTCTCTCACACATCTAAATGCTTGACACAGTTTTGGCCTAATATGTCCTGCTTCGATGAGTTTCAACTCTAACGCTAGCGGAAGATTCAGCCTAAAAACAATGTGGGATTCAATGAAGAGTATTACTGACAGAGTTCAGAAAATTATGCGCGGATGCACTGTTTCTTGTGCATCTTTTTAACTTTTTTATAGATCAAACCTCCCCTCTTAAATCAATTTCTAAACAATAGATTATTGACGCATTACATGCTGATTGTCTGAAATGTCCATGAAATGGGGTTTTCCGGACACTCCGGGATGAAGTTATTCTCTTAAGTGCGCTCGCTTTTAAAAAAATGCCAGGAAATCAGCCTCTGGCAAGGATCTTGTATAGATAAAATGAAAAGAAGAGACTTAACACAGGATAATCATTCAGACAGAGAAGGCTGCCTATTTCATTTCAGGCGGATGCCATTAGCTACCAAGAAGGATAGTTTATGGAAGACAACCCTATAGAGAGAACATCTGAACCCAGAAGCATCACAGATCGATATTATAGCGTAGAGTTTTCAATAAATGGAAGCGCCTATGTTTATCAATTCAAAATCTGGGATATATCACCGAAAGGAACATACGTATTGGTAAAGGAAGATTCTGATTTATTGAATCACCTAAAGGTTGGTGAAATATTAGACCTGAAATACTACACAACTGATTCATCAAAACCTATTGAATGCTTAGAAACAGAGATCAGACATATCGCCAAAGATGAAAAAGGACGATTTAAAGGACTCTATTTAATTGGACTATCAATCTTAGAGGACAAAAACTCTAATCAATAAGATAAGGGCGATTCAATTGTTTCGGGCCGAAGAGACAGTCCATATGGAATCGGCCCGAAGAGGCCATGAAACCAGTTCGAAATCCCCAGCAGCCCAGAATGGATTGCGTACCAAGGGAGAGATTAATGCAAAACCATAATGAGAAGGGGCAAATATTATGAAATTTAAAATAAGGATCTCACATTATGGTTTTACCTTAACCGAACTTTTGGTGGCAATGGGCATATCAGGCATCGTCATGGCCAGCACCTATTCATTTTACCACTCACACCAAAAATCACACGTTGCCCAGGAACAGGTTGTCGCTATGCAGCAGAACCTAAGAGAGGCTATGTATTAGATGGAGAGAGAAATCAGAATGGCAGGGTATGATCCAACCCAATCGGCTGCCGCAGGCATTGCAACTGCCAATGGGAATTCTATAAGAGTTACACTGGATATTACAGAAGATGGTGATACAGGTGACGCCGATGAAGATATAACGTACTGTCTGTCTGACAGTGATGGCGATGGAGATAATGATTTGGAAAGGAATGGTAATCTTATAGCCGAAAACATCGATGCCCTTGATTTTGTATATCTGGAAGAGTATAATACTCCCCAAAAACTGGACGAGGGAATAAGGCGCATGTTAGCCTGCCATACCAAGAAGGAGGCAAGCTATGGTAAGAAACATGCGGAGAGGACACAATGGGGAGTACCTCAGGTTAGGAGGCTTGATTCGAGGAGGAAGAATATGAAAGAAAAATGCCTGCTGAGAAATGAGGATGGCTCTGTTCTGGTCATAGCCCTGATCATGATAGTGCTGCTCACTCTGTTAGGGATATCGGCCACGACCACTAGCCAGATTGAGATACAGATCACCGAAAATGAAA